>URTP01000072.1 GCA_900550835.1 uncultured Collinsella sp.
AAGCCGGTCAGGTGCTCACCCCAAAGGGATGGGACTACTCTGCGTCCGCGTCGCTGTCCTCTGCCTGCTTCTTCTTGGCAGCAGCGAGCTTGGCCTCGAGCTCAGCGATCTCCTTGTCCTCCTCGGACTGCTCGACCACGACCTCCTCGGCCTGCTTGGTCTCGGCCTTATCGTCGCCCTCCATACCCTCGCGGATATTCTTGACGGTAGAGCCGAGGGACTTGCCGAGCTTCGGCAGGTTCTTGGGCCCGAAGATAATCAGGACAACGACGAGAATAATGATGAGCTCAGGAGCCCTCAGTCCAAACATGTAGACCTCCACAATACAGCGAGACAAGCTCGAATGAGTATACCGCGGGTATCGCGGTATCACAACAATAGCTAAAAAAAGGGACCGCAAGAAGCGGTCCCTCCTCATGCTCTGGTCGGGTTGACTGGATTTGAACCAGCGACCCCTGCGTCCCGAACGCAGTGCTCTACCAAACTGAGCCACAACCCGTTAGCTCGACTATAGTAACAAAGATTTCCGTCGTGTGCTAGAGAAATTTTTACTTCTTTGGCACTTCGATGCGAACCGTGTTGGGAATGAGCTCCGTCGCGCAGGACCACCAGCCGTTTTGCAGGGCAGCGTCGGCAAGCCTTTCGGCCGTGGCGGCGGTGTCGCAAATGGCAAATGAGCAGGCACCCGATCCGCACACATCTACAGCAACGGTGCCGTCCTGTTTACGCAGCCAATCGAGAACCATTTGAATCTGCGGCTCCATCTGTGCGGAAATGACACCTAGGTTGTTATGGATGAGCGCATATGCCGTCTCGGCATCACCAGCATGCAAGGCAGAAGCTATCGCGCCGGGCTTGTCTGCAGGCACCGGAGCCTCGTCAAAACGTCGATAGGCTTCAATTGTTGAAACGCTTGCCTCGCGCGGCTTGACCAACACGACGGGCGTTGCGGGCAGCGCGGGATACTCAGTTGCCAGCACGTCTCCCCCACCTACGTAGAACGCAAGGCTCGCGTGCAAAAAGAACGGGACGTCAGCACCAATACCCCGCGCAATGTCGTCGAGCGCGGGGTCGGTGCGATCAATTCCCCAGAGCTCCGCCAAGGCGACAATGACCGCGGCCGCGTCCGTCGAGGGGCCGCCCAAGCCGGCGCACAATGGAATGCGCTTCTCAATCGTCACGCAGATGTTTGCCTCGCAACCATAATGCTCGGCCATAGCAACCGCAGCCCGATACGCCGTATTCTTTTGCATGGGAAAATCTGATGCCGGAACCGTCTGGACGGTCAGCGCCTGCGCCGGCGCGACCGTCACGGAATCGGAAAGACCGACGGCTGCCATCAGGGAATCGACCCTGTGGTAGCCGCGGTCATCGCGCTCGGTATGAACCCCCAGGTAGAGGTTAATCTTTGCCGGCGCGGAAAGAGTCAGGGACCGATCGGTCACCGTTAGTGCTCCTCGAGCTGATTGCCGAGCGGGGTAAAAATGTGCTCACCGCTCTCGGGGTCGAACAGCTCGACCTGCCCGGTGAGGACATCGATATACTGGTAGGACTGACGCGACTTGCGGCCGCGACGTTCGTCAACCTCGACGATAAAGACGGCGGGGTGGACGCTCTTGATGGTGCCCATGCGCTCGACGACGCGGGTGCGGCCCATGTTGGCCTTCACCTTGACGCGATCGCCCACCATATCGGTCAGCTTCTCGTGGATGTCGTCGACGTGATTGACTTCCATCTCTTCCATGAACAGGGCCTCCAGAAGGTGCAATTCAAAAAGGGGATAATACCCCTAAGATAGACAAAACTCTAATATTATAGCACCCTGTTGCGACCACGCGCAAGTAGCTAATTTGGCTACTTACAGATTGTCGGTATCGAGGACTATGGTGAATGGACCGTCGTTGACGAGGTCGACCTTCATGTCGGCGCCGAAGATGCCATGCGCTACGTGCTCGACGTCCTCGCGTACAAGCGTCAGGAAGTACTCGTAGAGCTCGTTGGCGACATCGGGCGCGCCGGCATCCGTAAACGACGGACGGCGGCCGTGGCGGCAGTCGGCGAACAGCGTGAACTGCGACACCACGAGCACTTCGCCGTCGACATCGGCCAGTGCCAAGTTGGTCTTGCCGTTCTCGTCCTCGTTAATGCGCAAGCCCCGGAGCTTGCCCCACAGCTTATCGGCCTCGGCGCGCGTGTCGCCGTGGCCCACGCCCAGCAGCACCAGATAGCCGCGTCCAATGCGGCCCACGCACTCGCCGTCGACCGTCACGCCGGCGTTGAGCACGCGCTGCACCACCGCACGCACGGCCTACTCCTCGCCCGTCAGCTTGGCGGACAGATGCTCGAGCGCGTGGAAACGATGGCTGATGGCGTTCTTCTCGTCCGCCGTGAGCTCGGCCATAGTCTTGCCCGGCGTGTCGACCGGCAGGAACAGTGGGTCGTAGCCAAAGCCGTGATCGCCGCGGCCCTCGTGCGCGATAACGCCCTCGCAGGCGCCCTCGCCATAGGTGACCAGGCCGCCCGTATCGATGAGCGCAACGACGCTCATAAAGCGCGCGGTGCGGTCCTCGTCTGCCACGCCTTCCAGGTTAACGAGCAGCTTGGCGTTGTTGGCGGCATCGTCGCCATGCACGCCCGCATAGCGTGCGCTATACACGCCCGGCTCGCCGTCCAGCGCGTCGACGACCAAGCCAGAATCGTCGGCGATGGCCATGAGCCCCGTCTCTTCGACGGCAGCCTGCGCCTTGATGATGGCGTTTTCCAAAAACGTCGTGCCGTTTTCCTCGGGGTCCTCAAAATCGCCCAGCTGGCCGAGCGCCACAAAGCGAACCTCGGGCATGACCTTGCCCAAAATGGCCTCGATCTCGGTGAGCTTATGGGCGTTGCCCGTTGCCACGACAATGGTCGCTGCCGGGTCGAGGGTGTCGATGTCGATCTTCTCAAGTGCCATGAGTGGTCTCCTTGTCTCTATAGCAATGCCGCGCCGAGGGCGACGAGGGCCTCCGCCTCTCCCCTCTCAATCAACGGCAGTCTTATACTTCGACGTTTTCCCAGATAAAACCTGCCAAAATTAACATCCCTTTTTGGTAGGTTAGGCGAGGGCCTGGCGCTGGAGCTCGATGAGCTCGGCGATGCCTTTGTCGCCCAGGTCGAGCAGGGCGTTGAGGCGCTTACGGTCAAAGGGCGCCTGCTCGCCGGTGCCCTGGAGCTCGATCATCTCACCGGTGTCGGTGGCGACGAGGTTCATGTCGACCTCGGCATGGCTATCCTCGGAATAATCGAGGTCAAGCAGCGTATTGCCGTCGACAACGCCCATGGAGATTGCAGCCACCTGACCGGTAAGCGGGATGCGCTCGATCTTGCCCGCCTCGACCCACATGGCGAGGGCGTCGTGCAGCGCCACCCAGGCGCCGGTGATGCTCGCTGTACGCGTGCCGCCATCGGCCTGAATCACATCGCAGTCGACGGTAACGGTGTACTCGCCGAGCGCCTTCATGTTGACGACGGTACGCAGGCTGCGGCCAATGAGGCGCTCGATCTCCATGGAGCGACCCTTGCGGTTGGCGTGCTCGCGCTTGCAGCGCTTGCCGGTCGACGCCGGCAGCATGGCGTATTCCGCGGTCACCCAGCCGGCCTTAGCTCCCTTTCGCCAGCCCGGCACGCCCTCCTCGATAGTGGCGGCGCACAGCACGCGCGTGTCACCGAACTCGGCAAAACACGAGCCGTGGGCGTGCCTCATGACGCCACGGGTGAGCTTAACGGGGCGCAACTCGTTGGCGGCGCGGCCGTTGGCGCGGTTGACCTGCATGTATTCCATAGAAATATCCTTTCGGCAGAAGAAGAGGGCAAGTCTTTGGACGGTAACCCTACATCTATTTCAGTTCGTCGATATCAATATGTTCGATGCTCTTGAGCGGCTGACCAAAGATAAAGCTGCCCGCCACCGCAAACTCGGCAATGTTATCGGCCGTCGTGGCAAAACGATGCTGCGGCTCGGCGGCGTTGCCCGCCAGCTGCTCGCGGCGCGTGAGGATATCGGTCAGCTCGCGTGTGGTCTCCTCAGCGGAACTCACGACGCGCACCCCAGGCCCCAGCACATGGCGGATGGGTCCCACCAACAGCGGAAAATGCGTACAGCCGAGCACCACGGTATCGATACCGTGGTCGCGCAGCGGCTCAACCGTGGCACCCACCAGCGCACGCACGGCAGGCGTATCGAAGATGTCCTCGTTCTCAAGCCACTGTTCCTGCAGATGTGCACCCGAGGCGAGCTCGTGTTCGACAACCTCGACAAAGCTCGAGGCAGGACAGCCATATACATCGACGCCGGCATCTAGATCCTGAATGGCGCGCGTGTAGGCGCCCGAGCGAATGGTGAGGTTGGTGGCGAGCACGCCCACGCGACGCGAGCGGGTGCTGTTGATTGCCGCACGGGCACCCGGCGCGATCACGCCGATCACGGGAACGTCGAGCACCTGCTGGGCCAGACGCAAGGCCGCAGCTGTCGCCGTGTTGCAGGCGATGACCATAATCTTGACGTCGTGCTTCGAAAGCCAACGACCCGCCTGCAACGCAAACGAGCGCACCTCATCCTCGGTGCGGGTTCCATAGGGGCAGCGCTTGGTGTCACCAAAGTAGTAGACGGACTCGTGCGGCAGCGCCGTCGCAATCGCGCGCGCAACCGTCAGACCGCCCAAACCAGAATCGAACACGCCAATCGGGCGCGTGTCGCCTGCCGGATTCTCGATATCGGACATTACCTCACCAGTCTCTCTCGAAAAGACATGTCCAAGTGCAGCGACGCCGCGCTACGAACGCGCCGCGACCAGCAGCTCTGCCGTCGCCGCCCAACCGTCGACAATTTTGCCGCGCGTAACGAAAGCGTTCTCGCAAGCAGCCAAGAACTCGGGCGCGCCGGCGCTCGTCAGGCCATTCTCGACCAAGCAGAACGTGCCCACGTGATCGGCCATGTAGAAGTCGGACTCGGAATCGCCGAGTGCGAGCGTCTCCTCGCGTTCGATCCCCAGGTGCTCGCAGAAGCGCGCAATGGCAACGCCCTTGTTGAGACCCGCCGGATTGATGTTGAAGGCGCGGCCGTCCTCGACGCGATCGAGCTCGAGCGTCGTCGGCTTGGACAGGTGAGTCAGATGGCCGTTGCAAGCCCAGATCAGACCGCAACCGGCCTCGTCCAGGATGGCCTGGACCTCATCGTCGGGCACATCGCCGCGCATGCCGACGGTGACCTCGCGGTACTTGTAGCCGGTCGACATGTCGTTGTGATACTCGATCTTGTGCGGCCAGCGGGCAAGGATCTTCTCGCACACGCCGGTCTGCTCGATCACCTGGTGCGGAGTAAGGCCGCAGGCGGGGTCGTAAGGCATGTCGCCGGTCAGATACTCCCAATCGTTGGCTTTGAGGTCGTACATGACCAGGCCACCCATCTCACCAATGTAGGAGTTGAGGCCGAGCACGCGTGCATCCTCGTGGATCATGGTGCGGTTGCGGCCCGAGGTGGGAACCACTTGGATGCCGGCGCGGGCAAGTGCCACGACAGCCTCGACGAGCTTGGTCGAGGGGTTGCCGTCGTTGTCGCGCAGCACGCACGAGCCGGGTGCGAGCATCGTAGCATCCAGGTCGGTAAAGACGTACTTAACCTTGGCCAAGCGCTCGCGCATCTCGCCCGAAAGCTCGGCGACGGTCGGCAGGGTGTTGTGGGACATGGTTACTCCGTTTACGTAGAAGGGTTTGGGCTTGGACGGCATGTTTTGATTGAGGGAACACGTTTATGGCGACAGCGCACTCAGGGCGCCTTCGCCATCATGGTTCATTAGTCAAACTGGGTAACATCGATCAGGCGATTGGCCAGCGAAAGGTCGCTCTCGATGGGCACGAACTCGTCGCCCACGTGCATGAGCTCCTCGTCACCCTTTGCCAGCAGCAAGACAATGGTGGGAGCATCGGGGTTGACGTACTCCTCGCGCGCCGCCTTGAACGCCGTATGCACAGCGGCTTCGCGGTCGAGGATGATCTTGTTCGGCGTATCGTCGGGAACATGCTCGGCAAGCTCGCGACAGACCTTCATCGGGTCCTCGTGAGCCGGGTCCTCGTTGGCAAAGATCATCAGGTCGGAATATGGTGCGGCCTCGCGCGGAAGCTGCTCGCGGCGCTCCTGCGCCTTGCCGCCGGCAGCGCCAAACACTGCAATGACTGGACTAGCGGGAAACGCGCGCTTGACCGACGAGAAAAGCGAACGGAACGAAAGCTGGTTGTGCGCATAGTCAACGACGCAGATCACGCGGCCGTCCTTCGACTCCACGACCTCCATACGGCCCGGTACACGCAGTTTGGAGAGGCCCTTCTTGATAGCCTCGATACCGATGCCGATCTCGCGCGCAGCGGCGATAGCGACCAGCGCGTTTTCCACGTTAAAGTCGCCCGCGATGCCCAGCAGGACCTTCTCCCCCGCCTCGGACTCGTCGGCACACAGGCCATGCAGGTTAAACTCGATGTTAAAGCCGACCATGCGCACATCGCTCGCCCACAGGCTTGCCTCGGGATGCTCGACGCCAACGGTCACCAAGCGCTCGGCCGTCGACGCTGCCTCCAACACACGGTCAACCTCTTCGGTGCCCAGATTCACCACGGCGGTCTTTGCCTGGTCAAAGATCCTGAGTTTGCTCTCAAAATAATCCTCAAACGTGGGGTGTTCGATCGGCGAGATGTGGTCACGGCCGATGTTGAGGAAGCACGCCACGTCAAACGGCAGATTCTCGACGCGTTGGTACTTGAGCGCCTGGCTCGAGACTTCCATGACCATGGACTGGCGACCTGACGTGCGGCAGTTGGCGATATGGCGCCAGACCTCTGGGGCCTCGGGCGTAGTATTGGTGCTCTCGTAGCACTCGATGCCGTCGTCGGTACTCACCGAGCCGATCATGCCGCAGGACTCGCCCGCCGCTTTGATAATCGACTGGAGCATAAAAGCGGCCGTGGTCTTTCCCTTGGTACCGGTGATGCCCACGATCTTGACGTCGTGGTCGGGACGGTCGTAGACCTCCGGCGGCAACAGGGCCATGGCCGTGCGAACGCTATCAACAACCAGCATCGCAGCACCGCTCTCCTGCGCCAGCGGCTCCAGAGACTCGACCAGCGACTCCTCGCACACAAATGCGACGGCGCCCGCATCGAGCGCCATGCTCAAAAACGCGGGCTTAAAGGCAGCACCTTTGCAAAAGAACACGTCACCTACCGAGACCGCGCGCGAATCAAACGAGCAGCCGGTCACGGCACGCTCGTCAACCTGCTCTGATGCGCGCAGCTCGCCGCACACATCGAGAAGCTTGGCAAGCGTATCGACCGTGGTCACGGTCGCGGAATCCGAATGGTGCATCTTTCACCTTTCTCAGCCATTTGGCAGGGACGCTTTTTATAGTAACTGAAACGCACCCACGCAAAAACGGCTCCCGGAGGAGCCGTTACGAGCAGGCGTTCGTAAGCCGAGGCTAGGCAGCCTGAACAGCGGGCTGGTCCTCGTCGATAAAGAAGCGCTTGTACCACACCAGGAACACGAGCGGCGTATAGATCTTGCGCTGGAAATCGCCCTTGCCCGCAAAGTGCAAATCGAGCAAGTGCATGAGCTCGTCGGTATCGAAGAACTCGCTTGCCCACGGCGCGGTGAAGTACTCCTTGACATAGTCGTACCACTTTTGCTCGCGCAGCCAGTAGACAATCGGCACCGGGAAGCCCACCTTGGGACGGGTGGCCCACTCATCGGGCAGCGACTTGTTGGCAGCGTGGCGGAGTACCTGTTTATTGCCGTTCTCGTTGATGCGGTAGCGGTCGGGAATGTGCTCGGCGAACTCCATGACTTTGCGGTCCAGGAAGGGCACGCGCAGCTCCAGCGAATGTGCCATGCACATCTTGTCGGCCTTGAGCAGAATGTCGCCCGGGAGCCACATATTCATGTCCAGGTACTGCTTCTTGACCAGCTCGGGCTGACCCTTCACGCGCGCATAGATGGGAGCGGCAAGCTCGAAGGCGCCATCGCCGGTGTTGTACTCGGGCTTGAGCACGTCGTCGACCTCGCGCTCCGGCCATACCAGAGCCTGTCCCAGGAACGACTTCTCGGGGATCTCGGCACCCTTGACCAGGAAGTTATGTCCCTTGAAGTACGGCATATGCAGCGCCAGGTTACCGAGCGCGCGACGGATGGGCAGCGGCACCATCTTTTTGTACTTGCGAACCGGGACCGTGTCCTCGTAGTAGGCGTAGCCGCCAAAGAGCTCGTCGGCACCTTCGCCCGAAAGCACGACGGTGACGTCCTTGCGGGCCATCTCGGCCAAGAACCACAGCGGCACGGAAGACAGGTTGGACTGCGGCTCGTCCATGTGATACTGAATGTCCTCGAGTGCACCGAAGAACTCGTCGGCGGTAATCATCTTGCGGACATTCTCGACGCCGAGCTTATCGGAAAGCTCCTTGGCATAGTTGGTCTCGTTGAAGTTCTTGTAGTCAAAGCCCACCGAGAAGGTCTTGTCGGGCATGAGACAAGCGGCAATATAGCTGGAGTCGACGCCGCCGGAAAGGAACGATGCGACCTTGACGTCGGCGATGCGATGGGCCTCGACGCTCTCGTGCACGACCTCGTCCAGCTCATCAACATACTCTTCGAACGGCTTCTCGACGGCAGAGTAATCGCAATCCCAGTAGCGCTCGATGTTCATCTTGCCGGTCGGGATATCGACGGTAAAGTAGTGCGCCGGCGGCAGCTTGTAGACACCCTCGAAGAAGGTCTCCTCAGTCGCCGAATACTGCAACGTCATGTACGGACGCAGGGCCTTTTTGTTGACCGCCTTGTGGAAGTGCGGGTAGTCCAGGAAGCTCTTGATCTCGGAACCAAAGAGCACGCCCGGAGCGCCGTCGCCCGCATCGGCCATGGGATAGTAGTAGAGCGGCTTGATGCCAAAGATATCGCGGGCGCCAAAAAGCTTGTTCTTCTTCTTGTCCCAGATGACGAAGGCGTACATACCGCGCAAGCGATCGAGTACTGCCTCGCCCCACTCCTCATAGCCGTGCAGGAGGCTCTCGGTGTCGGCGCCGCAGTGGAACTGGTAGCCCTTGGCCTCGAGCTCGGAGCGGAGTTCTTGGAAGTTGTAGATCTCGCCGTTGAAGACAATGACGACGCTACCGTCCTCGTTGGCCATAGGTTGGGCGCCAGCCTCGGTCAGGTCGAGGATCGACAGGCGGCGGAAGCCGAGGGCAACGCGGCCGTCGATAAACTGGCCGCCCATGTCGGGACCACGATGGACGATGCGGTCCATCATCTTGGTGAGCACCTCGGATTGGTTATCCGTCCCACCGACAAAACCGACAAAACCGCACATATACTATCCCCTCTGCTGTTGCTGGGTATCAAATCGAATCAGTAGCTTTTGAGTATACCCGAGGGCGTAAAGAGGGGCGGAATGTTCAGGCAATCTCAACTGAATCAGCTCCGCGCCAACACGCGCCAGTTACCTTTAATGGATATGAGATGAATGAGGCGATTGTTTTGCTATACTCTCTCCGCACGGGCGATTGGCGCAACGGTTAGCGCAGGTGCTTTACACGCACAAGGCTGGGGGTTCGAATCCCTCATCGCCCACCACTGATTTGGAAACGGTCCTCGAAAGGGGACCGTTTTTTGTTTGGGCCCATTTCATGGGATTCGAACCCGCAAGGGTGCGGAGCTGAGGAAACGCGAAGCGTTTTCCAGCGCAGCACGCGAGGGCCGTAGGCCCGAAGCGAGAGCGGGCGGCGTCAGCCGCACGCGACATCCCTCATCGCCCACCACTGAATTGTTAGGCCCCCAGCGATGGAGGCCTTTCCTTTTTTTCAGGCCCAGCGCATGGGATTCGAACCCACCAGCACGTCTGTCACAAAGGCCGTGGCCAGAAAATGGCAAAAATGAGTACTGCTACCTTGCTTACAACATATCAAAAGATAGTATTTGCTTAAGTTACGCAACATATGTCCATTATAAGGACTAACAATTGGATCAAAATCGTACATTCATCGCCATTTCGACTAGCTATCTGGCCTTATTAGTCCAAAATTGCTGCTACCAAATCGATAACAGTACTCATATTTGATGTTTTTTGACCAGCAGGTCTTCCCGCCTTAGCAAATCTAAGGCAAAACGGGCTCCAGACCGCTGAATCATGCCACATAGGGCACGTCCGCAGTCCGGAACCCGGTCAAAGTTAAGTTATTTCGCTGTGTTAGGCCAAAACGTCCGACAGGATCTCGATCAGACTGTCCACGTCGGATTCCTCGCAGACGAGCGGCGGCAGGAAACGCAGCGTATGGGCACCCGTAGCGTTAATCACGGCACCAGCCCCCAATGCACGGGCCACAACGTCGTGTGCATCACCCGCAGTATCGTCAAGCTCGCAGGCGAGCATCAAGCCGCG
>URTP01000073.1 GCA_900550835.1 uncultured Collinsella sp.
CGCGCCGGAAATCCCCGGCGCGGCCCGCTTTTTTGACTCACGCAGTGCCCTTGCGAATCGAAGGTGAATACTTTTCCGCGAAGTGAACGAGCAAAAACGAGCCCCCGAAGCATCGACACTTTTCAGACGCCGCTTCCTGCGGTTTCGCCGAGTTTTTCCTGCAGTTTTGGCGTCAAAAAGTGTGGATGCTTCGGGGGTCCAAAATAGGTCGTTCACTTCGCGGAAAAGTATTCACCTTCGTTTTCGCGCAGACACGAATCCGGCCGCCACAACGCAAAACGGGGCCCGCGCGCAGCGCAGACCCCGTCAAAAAAGATAATTCCCGTTACCTAGTACTGCTCGATGCCCATGTAGCGACGAACCTCGGGGCTGCGGTCGAACACCTTGCCGCGGGCGGCGCGCAGCTCGCAGCTCATGTTGTAGAAGAAGATCGGCTCCAGGTACGAACGCACGCTGGCAGGCACGTCGCCCACGCCGTACTCGAGTGCGTCGAGCACCATGACCGTATCGGTATGCGTGTTGAGGAACGCAAGGGCACGCTCCTCCATGGGGCGGCACTCGCCCGAGCCGAGCTGCACAAAGTAGAACACGCCGGGCTCGGTAGCCTCGAACGGGCCGTGGAAGTACTCGCCAGAGTGGATGTAGCAGCAGGGCTTCCACTGCATCTCCATGAGCGAGCAGATCGCCATGGCATAGGTCTGGCTAAAGTTGGGGCCGGAGCCCAGGATATAGAAGAACTTGTGCTGCTGGCAGAGCTCGGCAAAGCGATCGCCCAGCTCGGCGTTAACCTTCTCGCGGGCGGCGGGCAGCAGCGCGTCCATCTGCTTAAGGCCGGTGTACATGTCGGCGAGCGCCTCGTAGCCCTCCTGCTGGTCGAGCAGCTCGGCAGCCATCAGCACGCCGATGCCCTGCGGGACCTCGGCCTGCGACTCGCCCTTGCCCCACGGATAGACCCAGGTGGTCCACTTGCCGTTGTCGATCTTGGAGCCCGCGTAGTCGGTCATGGTCACGACCTCGGCGCCGGCAGCCAGCGCCATCTCGCAGGCATCGACGACCTCCTGCGTATTGCCGCTGTGGCTGCAGGCGACGGCGAGGGACTTCGGCCCCAGGCTCTTGGGCGCCATCAGGCAAAACTCGCGTGCCGTGTAGACCGTCGAGGCAAACGTGGTGGCCTCGCGCTTGAGCAGCTCGTTAGCCGGCATCAGGTCGATCATCGAACCGCCGCAGGCGATCCAAAAGACGTTCTCGATCTTACCCTTGCGCTCGATAATTTCCTGAATCAGATCGTGTGCGTTCACGGTGACGCTCCTCCTTGTGTGGCGGCTTTGAGCGACGGCAGCTCGTACCTGCGGTCGTTCTATGTTGTCCTATTTATAGCACGCACGACGACGCTCGTGAAGCCATTTCGCCAAACTTGTTCTATGTTGTTCTATCTGTGGATGTTAAATGTCGAACACGTAGCGCGAGCCCACGATCTTTTGGCGCCCGAGCAGCAGGGGGCGCTCGTCTGCATCGGTAAAATACGCCTCCATATAGAAGAGCGGCTCGCCGACCGGCACCTCCAGCAGCGGGGCCGCCTGGGCATCCGCCAGCGCAATCTCCACGGTGCAGGGGTCGGACTTGAGCGGCGCGCGACCCGAATGCTCGGCAACGAGCGAGAAGATCGAGTTGTCGGCGAGGTCCTTATCGGCAAGCGTCTGCAGGTAGGGATGGTCGGCGAGCACAAAGGCGTTGTTCTCGAGCATGACGGGCACGCCGTCTGCCGTGCGCACGCGCTCGACCACAATGAGCTCGCAGCCGGGTTCCACGCCAAAAAATGCCGCGTCCTCGTGCGTCGCCGCAACCACCGTGCGCGACACCAGGCGCGCTCCGGCCACCATGTCGTTGGCGGCGCAACCCTCGGAAAAGCTCTGGACGTCGCCTTTCTGAACAATCTTGCGCTTGAGCTTGGGAGCGCACACAAAGGTACCCCTCCCCTGCTGGCGGCTGAGATACCCCGCACGCGACAGCTCCTCGATGGCGCGGCGCACGGTGATGCGTCCCACGCCGTAGGACTTCGCGAGCTCCATCTCGGAAGGAATACGCGAGCCGGCCGCGTACACGCCGCGCGCGATCTCGCCCTTTAGGTCGTCCATAACCTGCTGGTACAGCGGCACGGCGGACACCTCGGCGCGCTCGGAACGTTCGGTCTTGCTATCGGCTGCCATCATTACGCTCCATCCCGTGCATGCTCGGACTCAAACTCTTCAATCGCCGCCATAAACTGCTCGCCAAAGGCGTCGGCCTTTTTCTCGCCAATGCCGTTGACCCGGATCAGCTCCTCGCGCGTTTGAGGGCGCAGGCGGCACAGGCCGCGCAGAGCCTTGTCGGAAAAGACCATATACGGCGCCATCTCCAGCTCGGTCGAGATCTCCTTGCGCAAGGCACGCAGGCGCTCGAACAGCTCGGCATCGTCGCCCACGCGCGGGCGCTGATCCAGCTCGGCCTCCTCGCGCAGCAGATCCACCGCGCGGCGGGCGCGGGCCGAGGCCTTGCGCTTGGACGCGCGACGCTTAACGGTAAAGGCGAACGCCTCATCCTCGACCTCGCCGGCACGCGGACCCAGTCCCACGACCGGGTACTGCCCCTGCGAGGTTGCCAAATAACCGCGGCCGCACAGCTGGCCGATGATGTCCTTGATGCGCCCGACCGATTCGCTCGACAGCTCACCGTAGCCGCGGTCCTCGTCCAGATGCATCTGGCGAATGCGCTCGGTGTTGCCGCCGTGGAGCACATCAGCGATCAGCGACTTGCCAAAGCGCATGGGTCGCGTGGCCACATAGCGCACGGCAGCGCGGGCCATATCGGTGACGTCCTCGACCTCGAACTGCGTGAGGCAATTGCTGCAGTTGCCGCAGCCCTCGGCGTCGTCCGTGGCGGGGGCGCACCAGCCGCAGCAGCATGCTCGGCCGCGGCCTCGTCGCCAAAGTAGCGCAGCATATATTCGCGCAGGCAGCCGGTGGTATTGCAGTAGCCCTCCATCTGGCTGAGCAGACGATATCGATTTTGGAGCGCCCACGCGCGTTGCTCGTCGTCGAGCGCCTCGTCGGCCGCATCGCCGCGGTCGATTAAAAAGCGGCGCATGCGAAAATCGTTGCCGTTCCACAGCAAGTGGCAGCTGGCCGGGTCGCCATCGCGGCCGGCGCGACCCGCCTCCTGATAGTAGGCCTCGATGCTCTCGGGCACGTTGTTATGGATGACGTAGCGCACGTTGGGCTTGTCGATGCCCATGCCAAAGGCGTTGGTGGCAACCATCACCTGAATATCGTCGTCGATAAAGGCGCGCTGGCTCTGACGACGGGCGTCGTTGCCCATGCCGGCATGGTAGCGGCCAACGCGAATGCCGCTGGGGCCCAGCGCCTCGGCAAGCTCGCCGGCGAGTGCATCGACGGTCTTGCGGGTCGAGCAATATACGATGCCGCTCTCACTCGAATGCGCGATCACATAGTCGCGCACCCACGCGGCCTTGGCCTTGTCGCCCATCTCCTCGCAGCCAAAGTAGAGGTTCTTGCGATCGAAGCCCGTCACCACCGTCGCGGGATTTTGCAGGCCGAGCATCTGCTGAATGTCCGCGCGCACACGCTCAGTCGCCGTAGCGGTAAAGGCCGCCACGATGGGGCGCTGCGGCAGGGAATCGATGAACTCACGAATCTGCAGGTAGGCGGGGCGGAAATCCTGGCCCCATTGGCTCACGCAGTGGGCCTCGTCAATGGCCACGAGCGGCACGCCAATGCCGCCGTCCGCCGCGGCCTCCTGCGCAAAGCCTAAAAAGCGCGGCTCGAGCAGGCGCTCGGGCGCCACGTACATAAGTTGGTAGCGGCCCTCGCGCGCCCGCTTGAGCACGGTGTTTTGCTGGGCCGGAGTAAGGCTGGAGTTGAGATAACTGGGGCGCGCACCCGCCGCGAGCAGCGCGCGGGTCTGGTCCTCCATAAGCGACAGCAGCGGACTCACCACAAAGGTAATGCCGGGCAGCATGAGCGCGGGCACCTGGTAGCAAATGGACTTGCCGGCGCCTGTGGGCATAACGCCCAGCGCATCGCGACCGGCAAGGATCGCATCGACCATGCGGTCCTGCCCCGGGCGAAACGAGGTGTAGCCAAAATAGGCGCCGAGCGTGTCGAGCGCCGTCTGCTGCATGCTATCGGTCATGGTTTCCTAACGTCCAAGTCATCTGCCGCCGATTATACGCCGCCACGCGGACCAGTGCCGCACGGCGGCCAGCCACGACATGGGTAGTCATTGGGGACGTTCTTAAACGACTAGTCAAACAAGAATATCCCTAACGACTACTCATTTAAGTCTGTCCCCAATGAGTGTTTGGACACTTTCCGGATGAGCGTGGATAATCTCCCACTTTGAACCCGTCACCAAACCAAAAACGGGAGATTATCCACGCTCATTCTGCAGATTGCCGCTCTGGCGGGCTTGCAGCGTCGGCCCGTTACGCGGTTTGGTAAAACCGCGTAACTTACATCACCATGACGTAGCGGCTACCCACGTAGTACTGTTTGCCGAGCAAAACCGGCTCATCGTTGGGACCGGTAAAGCCGGCGCGCAGGTTGAGCAGCGGATCATGCGGGGCAATGCCCAGCTCGGCCGCCTGCTCGGCATTAGCTCGAACGGCCTCGACCGTACGGTAGCCAACCGAGACAATCGGCGTTCCGCCAACACGCTCGACCTCGGCAAAAATCGACTTGTCCTCAAGATCGGCCGTCAACAGCTCACGGTAGGCGTCAAACGGCACAAAGATGTTCTCCTCAAAGATGGGCTCGCCGTCGGCCGTACGCACGCGCTTGATATGCAGTAGCAGCGCATCCTTCTGCAGACCAAAGAACTCCATCTCGTTTTGGCGCGCCGGAACGATCTGGCGATCGACCACGTGCGCACCGGCCTTCATGCCGTTGCCGGCACACAGCGCGGTAAACGTCTGCAGCGTCGAGGCATGGAACTGACGATTGATGTGCGGTGTGGAAACAAAGGTGCCGCGGCCCTGTTGCTTAACCAGGTAGCCATCGGAGCACAACTCCTCGACGGCGCGACGCACCGTAATTCGGCTCACGTCGTACTGCTCGGCAAGCTCGAGCTCGGACGGAATACGCTCCTTGGGTGCATAAACACCTTTCTCGATCGCATCTTTGATTTCGTCATAAATCTGCTGGTAAAGCGGTGCATTTTTGGGTGCAGGCATATCTAATCACTCTTATCGAAATATCGAAATAACTAATACGTATATAACGTCTAGTTTCATGTTACCTCATATTGATAAAACGATACACCCCACCTACCAAAAAGCGACAGCTTCATTTTGGTAGGTTTTATCTGGGCAAACGAAAGTCCCTCGAAAGCAACGGGGCTTTCGAGGGGCTCATGCGGAAGGGTTGCGCCGGGCCGGCAAAATGCCAATACCCTACTTGCCGTCGTCCTGCTGCAGGCTGTCCTGCTCGCTGAGGCGCGCCTGCCTGCTGGCCATGCGCGCGGGCTTGTCGGGATCGGGTACGGCCGTGGGCATGGGCTCGTCGACATGACCGCCCCACCAGCCGCCCACAAAGTTGAGCGTGTGGAACACGTTGATCACGGCGCCGGGATCAATGTCGCACACTAGCTTGATAATGTCCTGGCTCTCATAGGTCGAGACAACGGCGTGCAGCAGATACATCTTTTCGCGGCTGTATCCGCCGATGACCTCGGCGCAGCTAATGCCGTGCTGAAAATGGTCAACATAGGCGGTCATGACTTCGTCTGCCTTGCGCGTCGTGATCTGCAGCGTCACGCGGTCGTAGCGACGATAGAAACTGTCGATGGTCTTGGTCGAAATAAACTGGAACACGATGGAGTACGCCGCGTTGTCCCAGCCAAACATAAAGCCAAAGATCGCCAGGATAAAGCAGTTGAAACCAAAGATGACGCCCCAGATAGTCTTGCCCGTGTGGTTGGAGACCCACAGCGCGATAAAGTCGGTGCCGCCGGTGGATGCGCCGGACTTTAGCGCGATGGCAGCGCCCAGACCCGAGACCACGCCGCCAAAAATGATGAGCATAATCTTGTCGCCCAAAAACGGGGCAAAGTGAAAGATGTTGAGGAACAGCGACGAGAGCACGACCTGCATCATCGAGAAGATGACGAAGCGCTTGCTAATGCCGCTCCAGCATAGGAGCGCCACGGGGATGTTGAGCGCGAGCATACCGAGCGAGATGTCGATGTGGACGCCGCCGAGCGAGGTAACGCGATCGAGTAGGACCGCGACGCCGGTGAGACCGCTCGGAAGCAGGTCGGCGGGTTGAATGAACGCCTGGATCAGAAATGTCTGGAGAACGGCAGAAATGGTGACCGCCACGGCGGTGATGGCGCGGCGAACGATGGTGAGGCGGCCGAGCACGAGCACGCGGTCCGTGAGCTGTTCGATGGCGTTCGCCACGTAGGCTCCCTTCGAAGGCAGATGTAGTTGTGGGGCATGCCCGCGATTGTAGCATGGAGCGTGCGGGGGCGCTTCAATTCGCCCTCTCTCGACAACCAAAACGGGACCGGTGACCCCACAACCAAAGGCCCAAATTCTAAGTGAGTAGACTTTTCGCGACCTCCCGAGCACAGCCAATAACAGCCACCTCTGTGACCTGCGGTTTTACTAAGTCAGAAACGCTTTGTGCTCGGCCTGCGCCAAAAAGTCTACTCACTTAGCCCGAATCGAAGCCAAACGGATCTAAATTGATGCCAAATTAAGCCAATCTGCAGCAAATGACGCGTGAACCAGTGCTTCTCGCGGTGGATTGACACTACAGAGCGGCCAAAATGTCGCTCAGGTTGTCGATGACGACGTCGGCGGCGGACTGGTCCAGGTTGACGCCCTCATGCGGACGCAGTGCCAGGACGCGGGCGCCGGAGCGCTTGCCGGCCTCGATACCCAAAGGCGAGTCCTCGATAACCAGGCACTCGGCGGGGTCAACTCCCAGCGCCTTCATGGCACGCAGGTAGATCTCGGGGTCGGGCTTAAACGCACTGCACTCGTGACCGCTGATGGTGTAGTCCAGCACGTCGGCGATACCGGCAATCTCAACCAGCTCGTCAATGAGCTCACGATAGGACGAGCTTGCGATGGCGCACTTCACGCCGCGCTCGTGCAGCTCGCGCATCACCGGCTCCGTCTGCTCGTTGAGAAGCTCGGCATACGGAACAGGGTGAACCGGGCTGTAGACCTGCTTGTACTCAACGCGCAAGCGCTCGCGCAGCTCAACATCGTCGGGCACCAGCGCCTTCCAAATGGCAGGCTCATTAGACCCCGAAAGATCGGGGATCTCGTCAAAGTGGAACCCCTTCTCCTCCATAAACGCCACGCGGCGACGGTTGTAGAACCACTCGGTATCGACCAGCACGCCGTCCATGTCAAACAGCACTGCCTTAATCATACACATCTCCTCCCACCTGCCAAAAAGGGACAGGTTTATTTTGGTAGGTTTTATCTGGTGTTTTGCGACGCGACAGACACGCCCTCCCCAAAGCAAAAAAGGGGACGGGGCAAAACCCCATCCCCTCTCAATCAACCCGTAAGGTCTACTTACTTGTGATTAGTAGGAAAGCTTCCACATGTAGCGACGCATGGTCAGCGGGTGCTGACGGGCCTCGGCGATCTGGTTGCCGTACTCGCGCATAACGGCGAGGTGCAGCAGCGGGTTGAAGTAGGTGACGACGCTTGCCGGCACGGCGTCGGCCAGACCGTAGTCCTTGGAGTCGATCAGAGCGACCTTGGCGCCCATGCGCTTAAGGAAGGTGAGGGCGCGGGCGTCCATCGGACGGGTGGCACCATCGGACATGAAGAAGACGTAGGGCTTACCCTCGGTGGAAACCTCGAACGGGCCGTGGAAGTACTCGCCGGTGTTGTAGGCGGCGGCGTCGATCCACTGCATCTCGGTGAACAGGAAGGCGGCGTGAGAATAAGCCATCTTCTCGGAGGCACCAGAGGCCATGAAGTAGATCATCTTGTCGTCCTTGAAGTCCTGGGCGAACTGCTTGGCGAGGCCCTTGGCGGACTGAGCGGCGTTCTCGCAGAGCTCAAAGACGTTGGTGAGGCCGGTGATCATGTCCTCGTAGTGGTCATAGCCCTCGGTCTGCTGAAGGATCTCGAGAGCAAGAGCGATGGCGTAGCCAGGCTTCTCGCACTTGGCAGCGTAGTTGGCATGGAAGCCGTGAACGATGACGTGGTCGGCGTCGACGGTCAGAGCGGAGCCGGCCTTGTTGGTGAGGGAGACGACCGGGCAGTTGTGCTTCTTGGCGGTCTTGTTGGCCTCGACGGTCTCGGGCGTGGAGCCACCGAGGGAGCAGGTGATCACGAAGGTGTGCTCGTTGACCCAGGAAGGCGTGTCGTAGTTGAACTCGTTAGCGGTGAAGATCTGAACGTTCAGCTTGTCCGTGTTGTTGGCCAGGAAGTACTTGGCAGGGTAAAGGTCGGACATGGAAGCACCGCAGCCGACGAAGGCGACGCTGTGGATCTCGTGGTTGGACAGGACGTCAGCGACGATCTGCTTAGGGAGGTTAAGGTCGATCTCGTACATCTGACACATTCCTTTCGATTTTTTGCGGCGCCACATTGCCGGGCGCTCGCAGGGTTACCGTGGTTTGGACCGAGTCGCCGGCCCGTTGAGGATGTGTCAAAGGAACTGTCCCTTTGACACATCTAGGGATGGAAGCCTGCCTGGGGTATGGGATGCCAGGCAGGCCCCCGGGGGAAAGCGGTTAGGCGCTTGGTCGCGACTAGGCCAGGATGCCGGCCGCGGAGAGGGCGATGCCGCCCACGATGGCGATCACGAGAAGCCAACCGGTGTTGACGTTCTTCTTGATGAGCCAGTACATAAGGCCGGTGAGGCCGAGGGAGATCATCTGGGGCATCATGCCGTCCAGGATGTCCTGGATCACGACGGTGCCGTCAGCGAACTGCAGCGGGGTGGTGGCGCCGATCAGCGTGGCGATCATGCCGCCCACGGACATAAGACCTACGATGCCGCAGACATACATGAGCTTTTCCATGAGGTCGCCGCCCTGAAGCTTGCTCAGGTACTCGTGGCCGCCCTGATAGCCCATCTTGGCTGCGAACCACGTGATCAGCACAGAGGGGACGATGGAGATGAGCATGGCCAGGATCGGGCCCATGATGGAGCCCTGCTGAGCCAGCTGAACGCCCAGGCCAAAGGCGATAACGCGGATGGTGCCCTGGAAGAGGGAGTCACCGATGCCGGAAAGCGGACCCATGAGGGAGGTCTTGACCGCGTTGATCGAATCGGGATCGAAGTTCTCGGGATCCTTGGCGTACTCCTCCTCCATGGAGGCGGCGAGACCTAGGACAAAAGCGCTCGTCTGCGGGGTGCAGTTGTAGAACGCCATGTGACGGTGGTAAGCCTCTTTCTTAGCAGCGAGCTGCTTGGGGTCGGACTCGTCCGGATAGAGGCGGTCGAGCGTAGGAACCATGCCGTAGAGGAAGCCCATGTTCATCTGACGCTCGTAGTTCCAAGAGGCCTGGATGGCCCAGGAGCGCCAGAAGAACTGGCTGACCTTCTTGTTCAGGGACACGTCCTTGGTTGCGGTTGCCATAGTGTGTTCCTCCTGTTTTATTCGTGACGTGGGTCAATATATTTAGCTGCATTGGCGAAACGTCCGTAGTTTGAAGTGGCTTTCTTCAATGCTTCGTTAGCGTCGGTGCCTTTTTTGATCAGGTCCATCATAACACCGAGGCGTACGAATTCGTATCCGCATACTTCGTCGTCTTCGTCGAGAGCCAAACGGGTTACATATCCTTCAGCCAGTTCCAGGTAACGAACGCCTTTTGCTTTGGTAGAGAACATGGTTCCCACCTGGCTGCGCAGACCTTTACCCAAATCTTCGAGGCCTGCACCGATCACCAGTCCGCCTTCAGAGAAAGCACTCTGTGAACGTCCATATACGATTTGCAGGAATAATTCACGCATAGCTGTGTTGATCGCATCGCAAACCAGGTCGGTATTCAATGCTTCGAGAATCGTTTTGCCCGGCAGGATTTCTGAAGCCATCGCAGCAGAGTGAGTCATACCAGAACAACCGATAGTTTCTACCAGCGCTTCCTGAATGATTCCTTCCTTTACGTTCAGTGTCAGTTTACATGCACCTTGCTGAGGAGCACACCAACCCACACCATGAGTCAAACCTGAGATGTCAGTG
>URTP01000074.1 GCA_900550835.1 uncultured Collinsella sp.
CTCTTCTTTTGGGAGGAGTCGCTTTTTTGTTGATAGGAGGTTGGCCCGTGATTGATGGGGATGCTCGCTCTGAGCTTCTTTCTGCTGATTGGAATCAGGAGTGGATGCGGCTGCAAGCTGCTCGGCGGCGGGCTGATGATTCTTTTGAATGGGATAAGCGGGCTCGGCATTTTCGGCCGCTTGAGACTGCTCCGTATGCCCGGGATTTTATAAAGCTGTTGGCGTTAAAGCCTGGCGAGTCGGTGCTTGATATGGGGTGTGGGGCTGGGTCGATTGCTATTCCGCTTGCTCAGGCTGGTCATCCCGTGATTGCTGCTGATTTTTCCCCTGCTATGTTGGGCACGCTTGATGCTGGCATTGAGTACTATGGGCTCGAGGATCGCATTACACCGCTTGAGCTTGCTTGGGATGATGATTGGGATTTGGTTGGGCCGGTTGCCAAGACTGTGGATGTTGCCTTTGCCAGTCGTTCCGTCACCACAAATGACCTAAAAGGCGCGCTTGCCAAGCTTGATCGAACGGCTCGTCGCCGTTGTGCTGTCACGATGGTCGCCAACTCCAGCCCGCGCTATGATCTGCACTTGATGAACGCCATCGGCGCCTCGGTTACCTGCAGCAATGGCTTTGTGTACGCCTTTAACATTCTCATTCAGATGGGGGCGCTGCCGCAGGTTACGTACTTTGAATCGCCTCGTCGCGATACCTTCGATAGCCTTGAGGCGGGCGTGGCGGACTTCTCCCGCATGCTCGAGCACGGTAACGAGGATAAGATCGACCGTCTGCGCGTCTACGTCGCTCAGCATATGATTGAGAATCCCCATGCTGGCGAGCCAGGGTCCAAGGGCGTGCCGCAAGGGCGCTACATGCTCGACCACATCCGCAAGGTCCGTTGGGCGTTTATTGCATGGGAGTCGGTCTCTTCGAGCCGTCCATAGACCGCTTTCGGCCGTCGTACACGTCCGCCTGTAACCAGCCCCGTTCTCCCGCTCGGCATCCGCATTCTTTTTGAACTGGGCAAACACGCCCCACACCGCGCCGTTCCTGCGCTATCGTGGGACAGCCCACGTAGATTAAGGCCCCATCGCGGGGCGCCCCATAACATAGAAAGCGAGAACCCATGGCACTGACAGGAGCCCAGGTCAAGCAGCTTCGCAGCATGGCCCATCATCTCAACCCCGCCATCATCATCGGCAAGTCCGACATCAACGAGGGCACCGTCGAGCAGACGGTCGCCTACCTGGAGAAGCACGAGCTCGTTAAGTGCTCCGTGCTGGACGGCTCCAGCCTTTCCGCCCGCGAGGCCGCCGAAGAGCTCGCCGATCGCTGCCATGCCGAGGTCGTCCAGGTTATCGGCCGCAAGTTCTCGCTGTATCGCGAGTCCTCGCGCAAGGATATCGAGAAGATTAAGCTCGTCTAAGAGCCGACGATCCGGCGAGTCAACATACATCAAGCTTGCGAGCGTCCGAGCAATTCGGACGCTCATTTTTTATCGCTCGACGAGCACGCGGTTGAGCCTGCCCTCTACCAAGCGCTCGTACAGACGCCGCGTCTCGGGCTCGGGCACGCCATTGACCTGCTCCCTCAGGTGATGCATATGCCCACTGTACAGCTCGACGATATCGCGTCGTCGCCCCGCCGCACCGTAGACGCGCATAGCGCAACGCACCATGTCCTCGCGCGCCGTCTCTTGCCGCAGCCCCGACTCCACCAGCCATACCGCCGACTGCAGGTCGTTTTCTTCTAGGGCGGCATTCGCGCCCCGAATCATGCAGTCGATATACTTCGATTCCATAATGCGCCGCATACGCAAAAAGTAGGTGGGATTACAGCCATTGGGAACATACAACGGGCCGGCGTAGAGCTGCTCGATCTTAAGGCACAGCTCGACCAGATGGGGTCCACGCGCACCCGTGCGATTTCCCAAAACTTCGCGGCTTATCTGATCAAACAACCGCACGTCAGTCTTGACGTAATCGCCGTTAAGCCCAATGCACTCGTTTTGGATCAGCACACACGACTTGCCGTCCGGTGTCGGCCCCAAGGCCGAACGCAGGCGCGATATCGTCGAGTACAGATTGTTACGAGCGCTATTGAACTCGGCATGGGGCCACAGCTCCATAGCCAGCGTCTCGCGGTCGACCAGCGCATCCATACCCAGTGCAAGCCGCTCGGCAAGCGTCGCCGCTTTCTTGCGGCGCCACATCTTATCCGTGATGGGAAACCCGTCGCGCTCGGCGCGAAACGCCCCAAACATGCGGATCTCGATATGGCCAATCATATCGACACCCTCGGCATCGCCGGCCTGGAACAGACGCTCGCCTTCGCCCTCAAAGTCGTCGCGCAGCGAGTACCGCGACAGCTCGCGCACGGGAAGCTTCTTGCGAATCCTGGTCGCCGGCTCGCCCAGACAATGCATGGCAAGGCGCGCAAAGAGCCGATACGATGGTTCCAGAATCCCCGCACGATTCATGGACATCCAGGCCGCAAGATCGCTGTCTCGGCCCGCACAGGCCAAATGCAGCGCCACCATCCAGGCCTCCGCTCCACCAACCTGCGTCTGGCTTATATCGAGCAACTCCGCTTCCTCACGCACCGAAACCATCGAGGTGTTACGCAGATACGCCGCGCGCTCCAGCAGCAATGCGTTATCGCGCATGTACGCAATCGACTCCTCGGCAAGTTTGAGCACTTGGACCGCACGGAACTTTGCATTAACCGGCCGTCCCTCTGCCAGCGACTGCCAGCCTTCTAGCAACAGGCCAAACAGCTGAATCTGGTTGTCGCGCATGCGCACGGCAAAACGATCGAGCTCGTTGAATGCCGCGTCGTCGGTTACCGGCAAGCCGGAAAGGAGCCGCCGTGCCGCCAACACCATGCGCACCCAGATAGCCATCGCCTTGAGCCCACGTACGTCGAGCGCCTCCCGCACCACCGTCATCTCGTCGTCGCGCTCGTCGGTTCCCGCAAACGACCCGTCAAAAAGCTCCACCAGCATGCTGTCGGCCCGTATAACAATCCCCGCGATGTCGAGCTCGCAGTCGTAGGCCTTGCTCGTTTTGAGCTGCTGTAGAACGCCGCCGTCATCTCCCCGCTCGGTCAGGCAGCGCTTGACCTCGATATGCGCGGACAACATATCGAGCGCGGTATGGGATGTCTCGATTTCTGGCACGGTCAGGTTCGTAGGAAGCCCAAGCCCGTTGTCCCCATAGCAAACAGCCGTCAGTGTCTGGGCCACCCTCCATGAAACAGGGTCTATTTCGCAGGCCGCCCGTTCGCCCCCGCGCTCGATAACCGATGCCATATAGCGAGCGAGCTTTGTATTGGACACGCTGACCGCTGCCAGATATACGCCAAGCGCCTCGGCAGGCGTTGGCTCTGGAGCCGGATCGTCGGCATCGATCGTGCCCAGCGCTGCTCGGCAGATATCGGCCCCGTGCCCCGTCAGAGCCAGATCGACCCCATACTGCCCAGCAAGTTCAAGGACCGCTTCACGGTCCAAAAAGGCGTCCGCCAGGCCCATCGCCGCATCGCATCTACCCGCCTTAAGCAAAATCCGGGCCGCCCTCGGAACAAGTTCGGGGCGAACCTCGGCCACCAACTTACGCAAACGCAAGCGTCCGTTATCCTCCGTGCCCAGACACGTAAAACTCCGCTCGGCGGGATCCAAGCCAAAGATCGGGTAGTCGCGTACAAAGTAGGACTGGTCGACCATCGATAGCCTCACCCCGCAAGCCTCGAGTTCTGCGATATTGCCCTCGCCCATCAAAACCATGAGACATGCCACGCAAAACAGTGCATTATTGTCGAGCGAAGCCAGATCGACAAGTGCCGCGCCATATACGTTGACAATCTCGTTTTCGAGCAGACCGGCTACGTCGCCTTGGCCATACAGACCCGTCTGCAATGCCGAAACGAGCTCGGGCACGCCCTGCGTAAGCTGATAAAAGTCGAGCGATGTGCTGATCGAAAACGCCGATGCCCACGCCGAATACTCATAGGCATGTACCTTGAGCATCTGCGCATTGATCTTAACCGAATCGCCCAACCCATGAATCAGTTGACGATTTGAAGGACGGCAGGAGATAAAGACCCCTACCCCCATAGCGCGCAGGCCGCGAATCCTGTCGATGAGGTCTTCGGTATCGTGCTGATCGAGGTTTGGCACATTATCAATCGCGATAAGGGAGTGCGGTTTGTCTTTGAGTTCTTCGGTAACCACCTCGAGCTGCATAAACACCTCGCGCCCAATGGCGCGATCGGCCTCGATAATCCGCACGGGGCCTCGCGTCGGGTCGCATTTAACCTCATGGGTGTACTGCAGCAGCACCGAGGTCTTCCCAAACCCGTCGGGCGCATAAAGAACCACGATGCCGGCCTTTCGGCCCTTGGCGAGAAGCTCATTCATCAAGCGTTCGCGTCGCACCATATAGCCACCGCCCAGCGGCATCAGCTCGAGGTCGTCCATACTGCCCAAATCGTTTACCATGCCCGCTCCTCAACTCGACCGTATGGACACTGTAGCCGCAAGACCATACAAGCCGCGCTATGAATAGAGCGACCTTGTGTTCTAGGTTGTCTTTTGGTACGCAAGCGGCAAGTTTTTGTACAGCGAGGGCCGATTCTTATTAATCCCCCGACTAATCGGTCTTTAAGCAGGTAAATGGCTTGTCAGCTTGTCCCATCTAAGCGGCAGTGTAACGCAAATGAACAAGGTTCAGCTATGTCATTCAACTCGCCTAGCACCCGCTACCGTCTACGACCTTTTAGTGGCATTTTTGCATAGAATCTGGTATGGAATGAATCAAGCTGTTGGGCATCCGGCATTCGTCAAGCTTGCGGCAAGATTATGGTCAAGCGGGCGGAGAGGGATAACAAAAAGGCCCCCGCAAAGCGGAGGCCTTAGGCAAGGCTATGTCGAGATGCAGGATTCGCGCTACTCGCAGAGCGAAAGGGCGGCCTCGTCGGCAACGACAACGCAGTTGGTGTGCAGCTGCAGGATCGAAGCCGGGCACGCGGGCGTAACCGGACCATAGCACATGTCATGCACGGCCTGAGCCTTGGCCTCGCCGTTGGCGACGACCAGGATCATGCGGGCATACATGATGGTCTGGGTGCCCATGGTGTAGGCCTGACGGGGAACGTCGTCGATGCTGTCGAACAGGCGGCTGTTGGCCTGAATGGTGCTCTCGGTGAGGTCGACGCAGTGCGTGCCCTTGGAGAAGTGGTCATCGGGCTCGTTGAAACCGATGTGGCCGTTGTTGCCAATGCCGAGCAGCTGCAGATCCGGGTAACCGGCGGCGGCGACGATCTTGTCGTACTCAGAGCAGGCAGCGGCGGCGTCGGGGTTGGAACCGTCGGGCACATGCGTGTTGTTCAGGTCGATGTTGATGTGATCGAAGAAGTTCTCACGCATGAAGTAGTGATAGCTCTGGGGATCGTCGTGCGAAAGGCCGCGATACTCGTCCAGGTTGTAGGTGCTGACCTCGGCAAAGTCGACGTCGCCCTTCTCGTACCAAGCAGCGAGCTGCTTGTAGGCACCGATCGGGGTGGAGCCGGTGGCAAGACCCAGCACGCAATCGGGCTTGAGGATAACCTGCGCCGAGATGATATTGGCGGCCTTGCGGCTCATATCCTCGTAGTCTTTAGCTTTAATGATCTTCATTACGCGTCCTTTCTCGTACAAGAGAGGCAAGGCTCCCCTTACAAGCACTTGCCCGCGGCCCGCGTCGGCCGCAACCAACGTGTGCGGCCACCAGGGCGAGGTCGCGTAATGTATGTGTCTCGTGTCTAGCCGCGTCGAGGCCCCTGCCCGTCCACGGTGACCCAAAGCCGTTTAGCTTCGGACAAATCCCATCTTGCCACGGAGGGCGCCCTCTTTCAAGGGCGCCCTCCATAAACGTGTTTGAATTGTAGGCTAATGGCCACGTGCACTTGCTAGCGCTCGCGAGCAACGATGAGCTGGTCCATCTCTTCGACATGCGCACCAACGGAGCCCTTGATACTCGAGAACTCAACGGAGTTGCACACCAAGATGGGAACCGTCACATCGTAGCCCTCGGCAGCAATTGCCTCGCGATCGAACTCAATGAGTACATCGCCCTTATGGACGACATCGCCCACCTGTGCATGCACGCTAAAATGCTTGCCCTCAAGCTGAACAGTGTCCAAACCAACGTGGATCAGCACGTCTAGGCCATCGACCGTGTTGAGCGCAACAGCGTGTCCCGTGGGAAAAATGGCCTCGACCTTGGCATCAGCCGGTGCAATCACACGCGTGCCGGTAGGCTGAATCGCCACGCCCTGGCCCAAAAGCCCGGTGGCAAATGTCTGGTCATTGACCTCGGAAAGCGGAATGACGTCGCCCGAGATGGGAGCATCCAGCGTAAGGACTCGACCACGCATACCAAAAGACCTTAGGACTTTAGTGAACATGCTCCCCCTCGGACATACCAATCGACCAAAATAGCTTTAACAGTTTACCACTTGGCACTCGTTTTTGACCATTAGGGAAGTTCGCGCTTGACAACCTCGACGATGTCGTCGACAACGCGCTGGGTCAGCTCGTGCGTCTCGGCCTCGGCCATAACGCGGACCAGCGGCTCGGTACCGCTCGGACGCACCAGAATGCGGCCGCGGCCGTCAAGCTCCTTCTCGGCAGCAGCGACGGCATCCCAGATGGGCTGGCAATCGTCCAGACCAGCCTTGTTGTCGGAATGCACGTTGACGAGTACCTGCGGGTACTTCTTCATGATGCCGGCAAGATCGGTGAGGGTACGACCGGTGCGCTTGAGCACGGCCAGCAGCTGCAGAGCCGTCACCAGACCGTCACCGGTGGTGTTGTGCTCCAGGAAGATGATGTGGCCGGACTGCTCGCCGCCGATGACGGCGCCATCCGCGAGCATACGCTCCAGAACGTAGCGATCGCCCACGGCGGTCTGAACCATCTCGAAGCCCTGCTCCTTCATAGCGATGGAGAAGCCCAGGTTGCACATGACGGTCGAGACGATCTCGGAGTTGGCGAGCTTGCCGCGGGCGGCGAGGTCAGAACCGCAGATAGCCAGGATGTAGTCACCGTCGATCTCATTGCCCTCGCTGTCCACGAACAGCACGCGATCGGCGTCGCCGTCGTGGGCCAGGCCGATGTCAGCATGGGTGCGCAGCACGAGCTCGCGCAGGGGCTCAAGGTGAGTGGAGCCGCACTCAACGTTAATGTCAGTGCCGCAGTAATCGGTGTTGATAGCATGGACCGTGGCACCCAGGCGCTGCAGCGCGGCGGGCGTAGTCTGGCAGGAAGCACCATGACCGCAGTCGACGGCAACGACTAGGCCATCGAGCCTCAGGCCATCAAGCGTATCGATGGCGTGGTCGACGTATGCCTTGCGAGCGTCCTTCATCTTGATGATGTGGCCCACGCCGGCACCGGTCGGCAGCGTGTCGGCAGCCATGGCTTCCTCGGACATGACCCAGGCGCTGATCTCCTCCTCGACCGCATCGGGAAGCTTCATACCCTTGCGGCTAAAGAATTTGATGCCGTTGAACTCCGGCGGATTATGCGAAGCAGAGATGACGATGCCGCCGTCGAGCTCGTTCTGGACGGTGAGCAGCGCCACGGCAGGCGTGGGGATGACGCCGCAGCAGTGCGGACGGCCGCCCTCGGCCATGATGCCGGCGGTCAGAGCGCTCTCGAGCATGGTGCCCGAAAGACGCGTGTCGCGGCCGACGCAGATATCCGGACCAAGGAACTTGGTCGCCGCGCGGCCCAGGCGAAACGCGAGGTCGCACGAGAGGTCGGCATTGGCGACGCCACGGACGCCGTCGGTACCGAAGATGTTCTGGGGCATAGGATCGCTCCTTCCCTAGCAGGCGATATGCAACCGCCTACCCTAGTCGAAAAAGAAAAGCGGGACCCGCCGAGGAATCGGCAGGCCCCGCTTGTACATTGTATCTCGTAAGGAGATAAAACCTTAGCGCTTGGAGAACTGGGGAGCGCGGCGGGCCTTCTTGAGGCCGTACTTCTTGCGCTCGACCACGCGAGCATCGCGCGTAAGGAAACCGGCCTTCTTGAGGTCAGCACGGTAGTCGCCAGCGTTCAGAAGAGCGCGGGCGATGCCCAGGCGCAGAGCGCCGGACTGACCGGAGATGCCGCCGCCATCGCACAGAGCGATAACGTCGAACTGACCGGCGGTGTCGGTCACCTTGAAGGGAGCAAGGGCGTTCTCAACGAGCTGATGACGGCCGAAATACTGCTCGGCATCACGCTTGTTGATGGTCACCTTGCCGGTGCCGGGGACGAGACGGACGCGGGCGACGGCGTTCTTACGACGGCCGGTACCCTGGTAGACAACGGTGTTCTCAGCCATCTTTAAGCCTCCAGCTCAATCTTCGTGGGGTTCTGGGCAGTATGCGGATGCTCGGCACCAGCGTAGACCTTAAGCTTGGTCATCTGGGCACGGCCGAGGGTAGTCTTGGGCAGCATACCGCGAACGGCGCGCTCGATGACCTTCTCCGGGTGCTTCTCCATAGCCTGGCGGAAGCTCTCAGCCTTGAGGCCGCCGTTGTAGCCGCTGTGGCGATAATAGGTCTTCGTGTCGGCCTTGTTACCGGTAAGCTGGACCTTATCGGCGTTGATGACGACAACGAAGTCGCCGCAGTCGCTGTTGGGCGTGAACTGGGGCTTGTTCTTACCGCGCAGGATCATTGCGATCTGGGTGGCAAGACGGCCCAGGACAGCACCATCGGCGTCGACGAGAACCCAGTTGCGCTGGACCTCGCCCTGCTTGGCGTAGTGAGTCGATTTCGAAATCACTTAGACTCCTCCATGTACAGTACGTGTTGTTACAGAGATTCACGGGGCTCTGCAAGTAACCCGTCCATATTACCCCGCTCGCCGTACGAGTCAACAGGTATTTTGGCTCCGACCAGAGTTTCTGCACATGTCATCCACGAGCCGTGACGTTGCAGCGCTAGCGCTCAACAAACTCCTGGATCTCCGCGAGCAAACGCTTTGCCTCCTGGCGACCCTGAATATACAGGTCCAAAAGCTTTGCCGGATCATGCTCGACATGGCCGACCTCGACCGGCTTTTGCGGAGCGATGACCAGCGCGCGGCCCTCGCGCTCATACTTCCACAGGTGCATGCGCTGGAGGTTATAGCGGTCGTGGCGCGTCTCGATAGCCTCGAGCAGGTAGGGGTAGTCGGCATAGCGGGCGCGCGCGGCAGGCATAAACTCGTAGGGCTTTTTCTCGTACAAGCGGTCCTGCGTGACAATGACAACCGCGCGCTCGAAGCCGGCCTCCTCCAGCACATGCTCGATAGGAACCGAATCGGCTAAACCGTCGACGTATTTGTGCCCGTCAATCTCGACCGGCGGCGTCACCAGCGGCAACGAGGTCGAGGCCCGCACGGCGTCGAGGTCGAGCACGGCGTTTTTGACCGGCAGGTATGCGGCAGTTCCAAAGAGCATGTCCGTCGCGACGGCGTACATCTCGATGGGGCTCGCATCGAACGCCTCGTTGTCAAAGGGATCCAGGCGGTCCTGGATATCGTTGAAGATAAAGTCGTAACCCACGATGGAGCCCGTGGATGCGAAGGATGCGGCACCCATGTAGCGGTTGTCATTGCAGAAGGTCAGGTTGATGCGATTGACGCGACCGATCTGGTGTGACTTGTAGTTGACGCCGTTGAGCGCACCGGCCGATACGCCATATACCGCCGGAATTTCGACACCGGCCTCCATGAGAACGTCGAGCACGCCGGCGGTAAACTGCCCACGAAAACTGCCACCCTCCAAGACGAGCGCGACCTTGCCGGCATTCTTTGCCTTATCTTCTGCAGTCATATTGACCTCCTGCGATTGCGTTTTGGCTTTCTTCTACCCAGTTTTGGAATGGAGGGCGCGCAGGTTTTTCGAGGCGGCAGGTGAAGCGGAAAGTGCGTCCCAGTTTGAGGCGGGATTCCGGGATGAACTTTCCGTTTGGACCGCCGTTGGGAAAGCGCGTCCCGTTCTGAGCGCGGATTCCGGGATATACTTTCCGCTAGCCATTCATTTGGAAATTGCATCCCATTCCGAATGAAGATTCCGGGATGCAGTTTCCGCTTGAGGCGTCATCCGGAAACTGCACCCCAGTCTGAGCCGGAATTCCGGGATGGATTTTCC
>URTP01000075.1 GCA_900550835.1 uncultured Collinsella sp.
AGCCGCCGCAACAACCGCAAAATCGCCTTTGATGCCGCCTGTCGAAAGATGCTGTAGAGCAGGTGGTAGCAGGCGCTGACGGTGCTCTGCGTGAGGTCCCAGCCCAGGGCCTCCCACATGGCGGTCTGCGCGATGCAGTAGAAGTAGATGTTGTCCTGACCGATAAACTGGTAGATCTGTGCGTCGTCCGAGCACCACCAGTCGCGCCAGTCGAGCGAGCTGTGCTGGTAGGTGGGCGCGGGCACCTGCGTGGAGTCGGCAGCGGGCTCGCCCATAAGGGCGGCATCCTGGGCGGCGACGCCCTCGGTCACGCCGGCGGCCTTAGCATCGCGCGCGAGCACGGTACGCGTATAGCTGATGGGCGCCCACAGGCTCTCGGGCCAGCACCAGCAGGTGACGTCGGAGACGCCATCGACCTCGGGTACCGGAACGCCCCAGTCGATGTTGCCGGTGATGCGGAAGGGCACGAGCGCCTTGCCGCTGCGGAAGCGCACGCCGCCGTTGGCGAGCACCGCGTGGGCGTCGTCGCGCTCTTTCCAGCTGGGGAAGGTGACGGTAAAGCTGCTCTTGTTGCCCTCGGGCTCCAGCACGGTGTGCTCGGGGAGCTGGTCCTCGACGGCATCGAAGGCCTCGCGGAACTTGTTCTGAATGTAGAGCTGTGCCGGCAGCAGCCACTCCTCCATGGTCTTGGAGACCACGGAGCGAACCTGCGGGTTCTGGGCGAGCTTGGCGGTGTAGGTCTTCATAAAGTCGAGGTAGGCCGGCAGGTCGAAGTAGAGGTTGTCGACCGGGCGCAGCTCGGGCACCTCGCCGGTGAGCTGGCTCTTGGGCGCGATGAGCTCCTCGGGCTCAAACTGGTGGCCCAGATCGCACTCGTCGGCATAAGCCTTCTCGGACTTGCAGCCCTGGATGGGGCAGCGGCCGATGACCTGGCGGCCGTTGAGGAACGTGCCGGCCTTGGCATCGTAGAACTGCAGCGTGGAGCGCTTGGAGATGGTGCCCTGCTCGTGCAGGCGCTCGATAATCTCGGCAGTCACCTCGTTGTGGATCTGGGCCGCCGGCTCAAGGCCCGAGCCGCCGTAGATGTCGCAGCTGATGTTGTAGTTGTTGAGGGTCGCGGCCTGGCGGGAGTGATTGGACTCGACATACTCGCCGATGGACTTGTCGTAGCCCTCGTTCTCCTTGAGCTTGCGGTAGCTCTCCATGATGGGCGAGCCATAGCAGTCGGTGCCCGAGGTGAAGATGACGTTCTCGCGGCCCAGACGGTCGCGCAGGAAGCGGGCGAAGAAGTCGGCCGGGACAAAGACGCCACCAACGTGGCCAAAGTGAAGGCCCTTGTTGCCGTAGGGCTCGCCGGCGGTAACGATGGCGCGGCGAGGCCAGCTGGGACGGTCGTTCATGGAGTATTTGGATGCCATGGGACTCCTTCGCATATGGTGAGAGCGCGGCCGGGCGCAAGGCCTGGCGACGCGGTGGTCAATTCGTGCATATCGTTCGACATTATCGCACATGCGGACGGGTACGTGGCAGGGGCGCTATCCTAAGATGCTATGAATGAGATTTCCAACATACATGCGTTTGAGGACGAGGATTTTCTGCACGCCTGCTTTGTGTGGGGGATGGCCGTGCTTGGCGCATTTGCCGTGTGCCTGGTGCCGGTGTTTATGCTGCTGGGCGGGCCTGCAGACTTGGATGCTGCTGACGCGGGCGGCTGGACGGCGGTCTTGGGCTGGATAGTCGGCTTGATCGCGGTTTCGGCGGCGTCATTTGCCGTGCACGAGCTGGTGCATGCCGTATTTTTTAAGCTGTTGGCGCCTGCGGGCGCGCATGTGACCTTTGGGGCGAATCGCGAGACGGCGATGATCTACGCCTGTGCCGAGGGCGTTGTGTATTCGCGCCGGCGCTACATTGCCATTTGCCTGGCGCCCACGGTGATCCTGACGGCTGTGCTTGTCTTGGGGTTTGCGTTTTTTGGCTATCCGCTGCTGTGCTACCTGGCGGCTGGCTTGCATTTGTCGGGCTGTGTGGGCGACTGGTATTACGTGCGGACCATTTTGCGCGACCGCCGCATCGTCGCCTGCGAGGACACATCCTTTGGCGTCCGCTTTTTCGCAAAGTAGTCTTTGGGCAAGGATTGGGAGGGGATGTCGATGAAACCGTTGTTGCTGCACGCCTGCTGTGCGCCGTGCTCGCTTGAGCCGGTTCGCCTGCTGCGCGAGGAGGGGTTTGAGCCCACGATTTGCTGGACCAACCCCAATATTCAGCCGCACGATGAATGGCAGCGGCGTCTGGACGAGCTGCGCCGGTGGTGTGCCGGCGGCGGCATCGAGCTCATTGAGGCAGGCGAGGACCGTGAGCGCTGGGAGGCCGGCGTGGCCCCGCTGGGCGCCGATCGGCCCCGTCGCTGTCGCGCGTGCTATGCCCTGCGCCTGGCCGAGGCATGCCGTGTGGCCCAGGAGCGTGGGTTTGAATATGTGGGCACGACGCTCGCCGTCTCGCCGTATCAGCTGTTCGACACGTGTAATGATGTGCTTGAGCGCTTGGCCGCCGCCCGCGGGCTCACCCCGGTGATTCGCGATTTTCGCCCGTATTATCCAGAGGCCACGCGTCGTTCGCGCGAGCTGGGCATGTATCGGCAGAACTACTGCGGCTGCCGATTCTCGGCCGTCGAGGCGGCCATGGACCGCGCCCGCATCCGCGACGAGCGTAAAGCCGCCAAAAAGTAGTTCTTTTAGGCTGGGACTTTGAGCTGTCTGCGCGGTACGGTCGTTTTTGGGAAAGTCGATTTAATTAAGCGTGTGATCGTGGCTCGCTTGATACCAAACGACGACTCCTATGATTCTAATCCTCCGTTTGTTAAACATCAGATCCGGACTTGCTGTTGCATATGAATGGGACGACAGCACAATCATGTCGTTTCCTTCTGCAAATCGCCTAATTACCGGTGTTTTACCGTCTGCGAGCGCCAATACAGCACAGCCGTTCCAGGGCTTTGCGGTGGTATCGACAAGCAGTAAGCTGCCGGGAGGGTAAATGCGGGACATTTCGTCGCCTTTGATTTTAACGAAAACGCTATGTGGGTGACGTTTGGCTACGTCTACAGGCGCGCAAGCATTTTGTTGGCCGTGCGTGATGCGGCGCTTTTGCGATTCGATATCGATGACGGGAAATGCGCCCTCCATTTCGTGGATAGCAGGGTCTTCGTCGGTGACGATTCTTTTATTTGCGAGCTTTACGGCCAAACCGTTTTCCTCGCCAACAAGTTCATCGCGGGTGCAACCGAAGAGCGCTTGTAACTTTTCAATATAGCGCTCACGGGGGGCATACCGACTTTTTTCCCAACGACAAACGGTCTCTTTAGATACCCCCAACATCTCTGCAAGTTGCGCCTGACCAAGATGCTCCATGGTGCGGAGTTTACGAATATTTGCCCCGAAGCCCATGGCTATAGATCCTCTCGCCACAGAGGGAGGCATAGACAGTTTGTGCCACCATAGCCTTTGGTGAGCTCGTCAATGGATAGCGGGAATAATTCCATTCCTGCTTTCTCAAGCGCTTCGTTGGTCCAAACGTTTTCTTCATATACGCATAGTTTTCCTGGCGAGAGCGCAAGGATAGACGTTGCGTTGTTCCGGCGTTCTCTTTCGTAGGCGGTTTGATTCCCGCCTCCGCAGTCAATTACTTTTATTGGTTCGCAACAGGCTGCAGAGAGTATTTCCGGAATCGTGCGATCGATAGGAGTGATCGTAAGGCCCCTTCCGGATCGTTTTAGTTGAATGCTGTATGCATCAACGGCATTGCATATCTCACGATCGATGAGGAACGCGTCGTGATCAATTCTACTTATGAACGTATCGAGGTGGATACGCAGCCCGTCAGAGGGGACTCGAATCGCAATTAGCTCGGTGGTCTGGAATTTATTTGAGGTCAGGAGCTCTTTGGCAAGTGACTCGACGGCGGCGGGTTCAGTTCGGTCAGAGATTCCAACTAATATTGTCTTAGCACTGATAACAATAATGTCTCCGCCTTCGATATGGTAACTACTCCTGTTCAAATCACATACTGGAGTTTCTCCCATGATCTTGTGGTGGGTGAATATCTGCCGGTATAAGGCGACCTCACGATCACGCTCAGGCCAATACATATGATTTAGGATGATGCCGTCTCCGACTACCACAGCAGGATCACGAGTGAAAAAAAGCGTGTTGAGGGGATTGACCAAGAGCGAGGCGGGATCAAATTGCTCGTGCACGAGCGCCCGTAGTGTTTCCGACTGGTTTGAACATAGCTCAGTGTCTCCAAAGCGAATGCCGTTAAGTACTATATTCACCAATTCCTGGGTGTTATTAGCGTTCTCAAACAACTGGGTTATTGTCTCGAGGAACTCTCTACCTGTTGCCCCGCTGCAACGGAGGTAGTCATCAATAAAATATTTAAGTGATTGGGGCTCAGTTTCAAGTGAGTCTTCGAGAAGGTCCCTAATTTCAATGGTTTCTACGCCATGCTTCTCAAGCAATTGAACCATGGAATCGTGCTCATACATTGCTTTGTCGAGGTCAAAACGACCGCTCCATTTTCGCAGGGAGAAAACTTGGCTGAAGTCGGCATCAGGGTAGTTTTGTGTTTCAGCTCCTGGTCGATGGACAAGTACAGCTTTTAAATGACCGATTTCATTTGTTACGTGTATGCCTTGCATGTCTGTCTCCTGTCCTGCTGGTTTTTATATAAGGCTAAGGCAGGTTCCTTGTTGTGTTGCGGAAAAGTTAAAAGACGTATGTAATTGACAAATAACATCAATTTTAATAATCAGATTGATTAATAACGTCACTTTAGCTGCCGTTCATAGGTGAAAAGCGACACGATGGCGATGGTTGGCCGACCACCGCTGAGCAACCTCATACATTTATGGTGCCAGCTGGATAGATGGGAAAAGGAATGAAGGAGGAGATATGGCAGCGGAAAGTTCGAAAGGCATCAAGCAGTTCAAGGTCCCGCACGTATATGCGATCATCTTTGCACTTATGGTCATCTTCGCTGTTCTCACGTGGATTGTTCCCTCTGGGTCCTATCAGCGTCAGGAGGTGAACGGTCGTGAAGTCACTGTCGCAGGTACGTATGAGCAGAGTGAAAAGACATATATTGACGAGGAAACCGGGGATGAAGTAGATCTCAGACAAGGCGTCTTCGATGTTCTTCAGGCTCCAACGCGCGGTATACAAGAGGCAATTGAGGTCGTTGCATTCATCTTGATTGTGGGCGGTTCGTTTCAGGTTATTACTAAAACGGGCGCTATCACGAGCGGAATGGGTCGTGTCGTTCGCCGCTTTAAGAACAAAGACATTCTAATTATTCCTATTGCGATGGTTCTCTTTGCATTGGGCGGAACGAGCTTTGGCATGGCGGAAGAAACTCTCCCGTTTTTTGCGATCTTCATGCCAATTATGATGGCTATGGGCTTCGACTCGATGACGGCGTTCATGGTCGTGTTCGTTGGAGCGCGCACGGGTTACATCGCCTCAACGATTAATCCGTTTAATGTTCTCATTGCGCAAGGTATTCTTGGTATTCAGGGCAACCCCCAGCTGTGGCTGCGTATGATTGCCTGGGTTGTTTTGACCGCCGTTGCAATTACTTGGGTTGTCCTCTATGCACGAAGGGTAAAGAAGAACCCTGAGTCATCGATCACATTTGAGGATGATATCGCCAAGAAAGTCGAGTTCGCTGCCGATGAATCTGCCCTTGATGCGGAATTTACGGGTCGTCAAAAAGGCGTGCTTGCGGTATTTATCGCTGGAATGTGCCTTATCATCTGGGGACTTGTGACCCAGGGCTGGTATATGAACGAGATTTCTGCGGTCTTTTTGGCCATGGGCCTGTTGGCTGGTGTTATTGCGGGCTTTAGTCAGGACGTCATCGCTCAGGAATTTGTTGCGGGTATCGCTGACTTTGCTTTCTCGGCAATTGTCGTTGGACTTGCGCGTGGCATCCTTGTCATTGCCTCTGACGGCATGATCATCGATACCATCCTCAATGCGCTCGCCACTGGTCTGGGCGGCATCCCGGCGGTTCTCTTTACTACGCTTCTTTATGCGGTTGAGAACCTCCTGGCGATTCTGGTTCCCAGCTCATCTGGCCTTGCAGCACTGACCGCTCCCATTTTTGGACCTTTGACCGAACTCATGGGCCTTAATCCCGAGGCTGCCGTGTGGGCTCTCTCCATGGGTAGCGCGACGATGTCTTTGATCTGTCCTACTAGCGCCATTCTTGTAGCGGGTTTGGGCGTGTGCAAGATCAAGCTTGGCCAGTGGTGGAAGACCGTTTGGAAATTCTTCTTGGTCGTGTCGCTCATCAATATCGTATTCGTAGCAATCTCGGGACTTATTGCCCTGTAGGTTTCATAGCTGAAATGGAGTAACAGGAATGTCTAAAGGACTGAATGTACACAGCGAGATTGGTAAGCTCAAGAAAGTTGTGCTTCACCGCCCCGGTCGTGACCTTGTGAACGTAAAGGCAGAAGAGTTCGAGGATGTCTGGATTCACGACTGTTTCTATCTTGATGTGGCTCAAAAGGAGCATGATGCCTTTGCGGATCTGCTGAGGAGCGAAGGTGTTGAGGTTCTCTATATGGAGAAACTCGTTGCTGAAGCGCTGGATGCATGCCCCTCGGCTCGCGCTGAGTTTACCGATACATTTATGGCTGAGAGCGGGATTGTCAATCCTATGCTTGAGCAGGCTGTTCGTGAAAAGCTCGACGCTATTTCAGATTCGTATCAGTTTGTACTTGAGGCTATGGGGGGGTATCGTTATCGTGACCTTGAGCTGCCTCGCGTTTCGACTACGCTTAGTATGATGGATAATGAGGATGCGAAGCCCGATGATTTGGTGTTGAAGCCTCTTCCGAGTTCATATTTCTCTCGCGATCCTCTTGCTTCCGTGGGCAAAGGCGTTCTGCTTCACCATATGTATTGGAAACAGCGAGATCGTGAAGTGCCCTTCTATGAAGCGATTTTCAAATACCATCCCGATTATGCAGGGACTCCGATTTGGTACGACCATAAGAATCCCTGGCATATCGAGGGCGGTGATGTGCTTAACATTAACGCTCATACCTTGGCTATTGGAATTAGCCAGCGAACTGAGGCGGCTGCGATTGAGGAGCTTGCAAAGAATTTGTTCTGGGGATCTGGGAGTTCTGAGATCGATACCGTTTACGCTATTAAAATCCCCAACGGCTATGCTTACATGCATCTTGACACCGTTTGCACCATGGTGGATTTCGATAAGTTCACAGTTTATCCCGGTATTTTTGAGACCCTTCGTGTTTATCGTCTGACTCGTGGTGACTTTGAGGGAATGGTCGCTGTTCAAGAGATTGATGACACGCTTGAACATATTCTTGAAATGGCTACTGGCGTGGAGAAGGTGCAGCTTATTGAGTGCGGTGCCGGCGATATGGTTGAGGCATCTCGCGAGCAGTGGAACGACGGGTCGAACACTCTTGCCGTTGCTCCTGGTAAAGTCTGTGTTTACGAGCGCAATGTTGTCACAAATGATGAGCTCTACAAGAACGGTTTGGAACTTTTGGTCGTTCCCTCCGAGGAACTGTCCCGCGGTCGTGGCGGCCCGCGCTGCATGAGCATGCCCTTCTGGCGCGAAGATATTTAGTTGCAAATCCACTGTGATAGGAGATGGCGAATATGGGTGTTAATATCGCTGGGCGCAGTTTTCTGAAGCTGCTTGATTACACGACGGAAGAGATTGAGTATCTGCTTGAGCTTTCTGCTAACTTCAAAAGCATGAAGCGTGCCGGTGTTCCGCATAAATACCTTGAAGGCAAGAATATTGTTTTGCTATTTGAGAAGACTTCCACGCGTACTCGCTGCGCCTTCGAAGTTGGTGCACTTGACCTTGGTATGGGCGTAACTTATTTGGATCCGGGCTCGTCCCAGATGGGCAAAAAGGAGTCGATTGAGGACACGGCTCGCGTCCTTGGCCGCATGTATGACGGAATTGAATACCGCGGCTTTGAACAGGCGAAGGTTGAGGAGCTTGCTGCAAAAGCTGGGGTTCCCGTTTGGAATGGGCTGACTACTGAATTTCACCCGACTCAAGTGCTTGCCGATATTCTGACCATGCGTGAAGAGTTTGGAGAGATTAAGGGCAGGAAACTTACATTTTTTGGTAAGGCGGCCGGAAACGTCGCCGATTCGCTCATGGTCATTTGCGCTAAGCTCGGCATTAACTACTGTTCTTGCGGCCCAATCGGGGGAAATTCGGAGGGGGCTACATCCTATGATCCTGAACTCCTTGCAGAATGTAGTCGTATTGCGGCCGAGCATGGATCGACGATTACCATTACAGAAGATATTGAGGAAGGCGCTCGTGATGCCGATGTAATTTACACGGATGTTTGGGTTGGCATGGGTCAGCCCGCAGAGCTGTGGGAAAGCCGCATTAAGCTCATGTCGCCGTATCGTGTGACCGCTGAGGTGATGTCTATGGCAAAGCCCGAGGCGATTTTCCTCCACTGCCTTCCGAGCTTCCACGATACTAATACTACTGTTGGTGCCGAAATTGCTGAGAAGTTTGGAGTTGCCGAAATGGAAGTCGCGGACGAGGTTTTTGAGTCCGATAAGTCTCGTGTTTTCCAAGAAGCGGAGAATCGCATGCATACGATTAAGGCGGTGATGTACGCAACGCTTAAGTAGCGGGGCGTTGAGAAATCAGTCGCAAATCTGTTTGCCATACTATATTTCTCTCAACAAGCTGATAGGATACAGGGGAGAATGATGCGCGCGTCAGTCGATTTTTTCGACTGACGCGCTTTGTGAAAGAGGCAAAGATGCGTACCGATGATTTTGACTATAACCTGCCCGAAGAGCTCATCGCCCAGGCGCCTGCCGAGCCGCGTGACTCCTGCCGCCTGCTGGTGGTGGATCGCAAAGGCTCCCAGGCAGGAACGCCGCTGGAGCATGGCGGCACCGTCGAGCACCGCATCTTCCGCGACATCATCGACTATATCGAGCCGGGCGATGTGCTCGTCATCAACAAGACGCGCGTGATGCCGGCCCGCCTGATCGGTCGCAAAGCCGGCTCGGGTGGCGTGGTCGAGACGCTGCTGCTCAAGCGTCGCGAGGATGTTGACCCGCTGGGTCACGTTTGGGAGTGTCTGGTCAAGCCGGGCAAGCGTCTGAAGCCCGGTGCTCAGATTAAGTATCGAGCCGGTGGCGCCCATGCGCCCGAGGGGGCTCCCGTGGTGCTGACGGCCGAGGTCATCGACTTTGTCACCGATAGCCGTGGTGGCCGTCTGGTGCGCTTTGAGCCGGCCGGGTGCAATGCCGCCGGCGACCCGCGCACGCTCGACGAGGCCATCCATGCTGCCGGCCACGTGCCGCTGCCGCCCTACATTACCGATTACGAGGGCGACCCCGAGAAGTACCAGACCGTCTACGCCATGAAGGAGGAGCATTCGGCCGCTGCTCCCACGGCGGGTCTGCACTTCACGCCCGAGCTCATGGCGGCTATCGAGGCCAAGGGCGCGAAGTTTGCCGCCGTCGAGCTCGAGGTGGGTATTGATACCTTCCGTCTGGTGGAGGAGGACGACCCCACGCAGCACGTCATGCACACCGAGCGTTACCACGTGTCGCAGGAGGTTGTCGACGCCGTGCATAGGGCGAAGGCCGAGGGACATCGCGTGATCGCCGTCGGTACCACGGCGGTGCGCTCGCTCGAGAGCGCGTTTGACGCGGACGCGCCGGTGTCCGATCCGGCTGTGACGGCGCGCTATTTTGAGGGTCGTGAGGACGGCGCCGACACGCTCGGCCGCGGTGACATCGTGGTGCGCGAGAACGCGACGACGCAGCTCTACCTCATGCCCGGCTCGACCTATCACGTGGTCGACGCGCTGATCACGAATTTTCACGTGCCGCGCTCTACGCTCATGATGCTCGTGAGCGCGCTTGCCTCCCGCGACCAGATCATGGATGCCTACGCCGCCGCCATCGAGGAGCGCTACCGCTTCTTCAGCTTTGGCGACGCCATGCTCATTTGTTAGTTACGCGGTTCTACGAACCGCGTAACGGCTCGACGCTGCAAACC
>URTP01000076.1 GCA_900550835.1 uncultured Collinsella sp.
CCTCGACGCCGGCGATGAGCTCGTTGCGGGCCCAGATGCAGTAGTTCTTGATGGCGGTATCGTTCATGGCGGTCTACCCTTCCCCGGTGGTTCTTGGTTAGCTCAGGCGGATGGCGTCGTTGCCCTGCAACTCGGCGAGCAGACGTGCGCGGAGCTGGGCAAGATAAACGTCGATATCACTTTCGCTCTCCAGCTTTTTGCGCTCGCCCAGATCGGCCAGGCGCAGCTTTTTAATCCTCTTGGGAGCAGGCGCGGGCTTTGCGGTCTCCGGGGCGTCCTTACCGGGCTCATTGATCGTGGTAACGATCTCGCCGTTGGGCGTGACTTCCTTGTGGCGGCTCTCGCGCTGCTGACGGGCCTTCTCCTCATCGATGGCGGTATCGATCTTTTCGCATGCGCGGTCGCAATACTCAATCAGCTGCTGCTTGAGCGCGGCAAGCTCGCTGGCCTTGGTGGCGCTGTGCGCACGGCCCTCAAACGACTTAGCCATGCGGCCGACGTCCTCGATGGCGCGCTCGGCCAGCTTGGCATAGCCGTCCTGGCTCTGGGCATATTCGTGCACCTGGGCCATCTGTGCGGTTATGTCGTCCAGCATCTCCTTACGCTTGGTATCGACCATCTGCTTGTGGGCAGCCATGACCGGCTCCATCAGCTCGTGGAGCTCGCGGACCTCGCGGTACGGACGCGGATTCTTAAGAATCTGCTCAATGCGCTTGTTAGCCTCGACCGCCTGGGCGTTAGAGTCCATGTAGAAGCCCTCGTCCTTCATAAGGCCCATAAAATCAACGGCCCCATCAAAGACGGGCTTTTGGCTCTCAAAGAAGAACGTGACCTGGTCGTAGTCCTCTTTCCAGTCATCCAAATTGTCTTGCGCTTTTACAACGGCGTTGAACAGTGCCTGGGCGTCGTTCTGGTTGTCCAGCAGGCGCGTGGTCAGCTTAATGCCGTCCTCCAGCACCTTTAGGCCCGGATACGGATAGGCCGGGGCCAGGCCCGTAAAGTTGTTGTTCGTGAGCTCCACGCACTCGTTCTTGAAGCCCTTAAGCGTTTCGACCACCGTGGCGGTGAGCTCGTCCTCGTTGGAAATGTCGCGCTTGGCATCGAAGGTCTCGCGAAGTACCCTGTTGATCTTCTTGATGAGCTCGTCGCTCATCTTGACGCGCTCGCGCACCTGTGCCCTGTCGGCGTCCTTGCGCAGGAAGGCAACCATACGCGAATCGGCAGGGGCAACATTGGCGCCGGCAGCCGTGATGGTTGCGCGCTGCGAAACCACCAGCTGCGCCACCACGTTGGCAATGTCGATTTCGCGCCAACCATAGGGGGCACCCTGGAACTTACGCTGCAGGTCACCCATGGTCGTATTCAGCGACAGGCGCGTCTGGGCATGCAAAAAGTCCGCGACCTCCTTCTCGGCGCGGGCGTTCTGGGAGCTCTGGCGGTCAAGCGCCATCTGGTTGGCGCCGCGCAGCGTGGCGCGAATGTCCTCATCGGTCTTGGCGGAGTCGACAATGCAGTCGGCTTTGGTAAAGATGGCATTCGTCAACTTGGACAGGGCCTGGTCAAACACATCTACCGGCTTGGTAGCGCGAATCGCGATCATGGAGCCGTTCACGGCCACGCGGGCGCGCAGCACGGCCTCCTCCAGCAGTTTGGTCGCCTCGCGCTTAAGGAAAGTAGCTTCGTCATTCTTTTTCTTGATAATCTGCTGGGTCGAAGGCGGCAGAGCCTCGGTGTTGATGGTCTTGCGGTACTTGCTGATCTTAGCCACATTCTGCAGATCGTCGAAGTAGTCGATGTCGTCTGCAAGCACCACCAGCGCGATATTGGCAGACTTGACGGCGAGCTCGGCATCGTCAGCGCGCGACAGGTCATCGGCTACCGTGACCACGTTGAGCTTCATACCGCCCTGGGCAGCACCGCAGAGTGAGTCGTCAACATAACGGTCAAAGGGAAAGTCGTTTTCGCCCACGCGCAACTTGGTCGTCTTATAAATTCCGCCAAAAAGCAACTTTTTAATGTCCTCGATAATCAAGGCAGCATCCACCGGCGTCTCGCTAATGGCGCGCGAGATATCCTGCTCCTCGTCGGTAAGGAAGTTATATACATCACCCTGACGTGCCACGTAGTTCTCGCGCACCAGACGGTCGAGCGACTCCTTAACGCGATCCTTAAGGGCCGCCTTGTCCACGTCCATGCCGTCGACCATAAGGATAGAGATGTTCTCGACGTTGGACTTAATGTAGTCGATATAGCGGATCAGGTACAGCAGCTTTAAGACCTTAACGTCCTGGGCCTTAAGGCCACGGCCGTCCTCGGCCGCGCGCTCGGCAGTCGTGACCACCTGAATCACGCCATGCTCCAGATCCTTGGCGATGGTATCGAAGAAGCGCCAGAACGGCACCAGGGCGCCCACCTCTTGATCCTGGATGGCCTGGGCCGATTCCTGGAAGGCCGAAAGCATAGAGCGCTCGCCCGTAGACATATGCTTGGCCTTAAAGCCGTGCTTGCGCACCTCGGTCATAACGTCGGGCAGCACCTTAAACTGATAGTCCACAAAGGGGTAACTAGCCGTAAAGTCGTTGCGGCTGGGGCCGATCAGGTTGCTGCGCGAGCCATCGAAGCTGAACACGTTTTTGAGCACGGTGCTCTGGGTCTCGTAGTCCTGCTGGAGCTTTACCGTGGCGGCATCGTTCTTTTGCAGCACGCGGCGCTGGATGACCTCGTCTACGCTGGAGCTGGAGAGTGAAAGGCGCGTGTTAAAGCGGCCCTGAATCTTGGAGAAGTCGTCGCCCACGATCATGGCCACCTCGTCGATGGCCTCCTGGCTGGTCACCATGACCCACACGCGGCCACCGCAACGGCTGCCCAGTTCCTCGACGAGCGTCTGTAGCGACAACATGAGGCTCGTGCTCATGTCGGCATCGGAGCCAATAAACTGACCCACCTCGTCGACCATGAACAGCAGGCGGAACTCGCCGTCGCACTCCCCGGCGCGCTTATCGACATACTGCTTGACCATCTTGGCAAAGGTGTCGGCAGCGATGGCGTCGTCCTCGGTGCCGTCGAACCAATGGCGCGCGGCCTGCTCGCTCATGCCCAGCACCTCTTGCAGGGCCTCGACGATGTCGTCCTCAAAGTAACTATAGCTCTCGCGGTCCTCGAGCCAGTTGCCACCGCCAATGCGCTCGTAGGCAGCGCGGAACTCCTGCGTCTTACCCTTGCTGTCGATATGCTGCTCCAGGCGTGCGAGCTTTAGATCCTCGCCAAAAAAGCCCAGGTGCTCAAAGAACACGCGCTCAAAGGCACGCAGCAGGGCCGTGCGCGAGGTGTCGCCCTCTTTCCACTGGCCACCCTTGCTGTCGATGTTAAACAGAATCGCCTCGGTGGGAACCTCGCAGCAGCGACGAACCCGAGCGGCCACGATGGGATCGGAGATCTTGCCCTTAAAGTAATCGACGGCAGGCTTGCCGGCAATCTCATCGTTTTGCAGCAGATACGAGAGCATCTTGAGGAAGTGCGATTTACCGGAGCCAAAGAAGCCGCTGATCCACACGCCCATATTGTCGTTAGGAACGTCGAGCGCCTTATCGTACGCCTCGAAGAAGTGCGCAAAATGACCCTGCAGCTCACGCGTCACCACGTACTCGTCGAGCTCCTGGCGCACCGATTCGTCGCTGGCGTCTTGCACCTTGACGACGCCGTTGATGGAACGGTTGATGTCCTTTGAAAACAGGTCTTGGATAATCATCTGTCGCTCCTAAGAAATATCGAACGCGCGGTAATAGTTGCTGGCGTTCTCTTTGTTGAACAGCTTGAGCTGGCGGCCGTCAAAGCTGCCGGGGTACATGACAACGACGGGCACGGTGCCAAAATCGGCAAGCATGTCGTTGAGTAGGTTGTGCACGCGCAGCAGCGGAAAGACCTCGCCCACGCCCGTGACCATGATCACGTCGCCGGGTTGGTGAGGCTGGGTGTGCTCCAAGAGGTACTGGGCAAAGCTCTTGGAACTGCAGGGCTTCTGGAGCTCTTTGATCTGGGCCTCCGAGCCGACCTTTGCCTCACGCCGGGGAATCGCACGAAGGATGCGGCGCTGCTCGCAGATGTCGAGCATCACGTCGTACAGGTTAAAGACCTCCAGATTACACGGGAGCTTGCCGGCCTGGGCGTCCGCTTTGAGCTCGTCCACGTAGGCACGGCACTCAAACTCCAGCGAGGGATCGTAGCAAAACGTGTAGAAGCCGATCTCGTTACCGATGCCCTTGTTGGCCAAGAAACCCTGGTCTTGCAGGCGCTCGCGCAGCGCCTCGCGGCGATGGTCAAAATCCTCATGGATGCGCTCGGCGCGGTTGCGCGGGCGAATGTGCGGCTGGTTTATTGCCATGGGCTACATCACCTGCCCGGTAAGTGCGGCCAGGGCATCCATGTCGCCCAGATCGCGGATGGCCTGCTCCACGTCGGGGTCGAGCAGCAGGGGCTGGAGCGTATCGGTGCGCTGCGATGCTTTAAAACCGGCGCTGCGCAGAATCTGGCGCAGGGTGCTTTTTATACGGCCCAGCGTGGCATCGGACCATTTGACAGCCTCGGCATGCTCAACCTGAAAACGGGTGACAAACGCGTTGAGGTCAATGTCGGTAAAGTTGTAGTCGAAGCTGGCCATGCGCTCGCCAATCTCTACCTGGATGAGCTCGCGAACCATGGTGTAACGGCACATCATGACAAACAGGTTGGCCTGGGCCGCCTGGTCGGGCATGCCGTTGGCGATCAGGTCCATGATGCGGATGACCGCTTGGTCGGCAGCATCCTTGTCGATACCGCGGGCAGCGCACTGCGCCTCGTCGAGCGCTACGGCATCAAAGCGGCGCAGACACACGCGAGCGCGATCGGCAAGCATGCGCTCGGTGGGATACTGAAACAGGTTGTCGTGCTTAACGCGCGCGATGATGTCGTCGTCGCTCACGCCGTCCAGGCGCAACGCGGCAACGATGCGCATCTCGGGCAGCAAAAACTGCTCGCGGGTGAGCACGCCTCCCAGCGATATTTTGTCGGTGTTATCCACAGGACACACTCCAAGGGTTCGGGCCTTTTTATTTGCATCGGGTCGATGCAAACATGCCTTTCAATCATACCGTTTAAGTACGGGGTCGTGGGAGCTAGAGCGGATAAGCGAGAGACGCGTTTCGACAGAAGGTGACAATTGAGAGGTGGGTTGCTTTGCATGCACGCCAAACGGACCGAAGGCAGATTTATTGCACAACAAAACCTCTGCAACCTTGTGGGATATATGGAGTCAAGGGTGTCTTGATGTGACAAAGGATGTGACAAAGGGACAGTCCCTTTGTCACATCAAACGACGTCACACTTTAACCCCATGTCTGCGCGACACCCACGCGTTATCATCGATATCGATTGAAGAGGACAGCGCTACAGAAGGGCTCCGCATGCCAATTAAAAAGGCTGATCCATACTTGCAAAACGTCTCTGACCCAATAATCGACAACCATCACGAGACGAATAGGGTCATCCAGCAATCCATCGCCCGCGGTTACGACGACCTTACCAACGGTCGCGTGCGCCCCTGGAAACAAGCGAAGGCCGAAGCGGATCAGATGCGAGCCTCGAGACAACCCTCCCCCATGTAACCATCCTGTAAATCATAGCGGCGCACTCGAGTTTTACCGTAATGCGGTCGCGCCTAGCGCTCCACTGTGCTAAAGTATCCCGAACGTTCAAACGACTACGAGGGGGAACTAGAAGATGGCACGTGTGCACAACTTCTCAGCTGGCCCGGCCGCGCTGCCTACAAGCGTGCTCGCCGAGATCGCCGACGAGATGATGGACTACCGCGGTTGCGGCATGTCTGTGCTCGAGATGAGCCATCGATCTAGCATGTACCAGCAAATCATCGACGACGCCGAGGCAACTCTGCGCCGCCTGCTGAGCATCCCCGACAACTACCGCGTCCTGTTTTTGCAGGGCGGCGCCACGCTACAGTTTGCGGGCATCCCGATGAACCTCATGCGCCGCGGCCGCGCCGGCTACGTCGTGACCGGCAACTTTGCCAACAAGGCGTACAAAGAGGCCGCCAAGTACGGCGAGGCCGTGCTGCTCGCGAGCTCCGAGGACACCAATTTCGACCGCATTCCCGACATGGCCGACATCAACGCGCGCATTGCCGCCGAGGCCGCGGGCGACGGGCTCGACTACGTCTACATCTGCCAGAACAACACCATCTTTGGCACCATGTTCCACGAGCTGCCCGCTTGCGGCGATGTGCCGCTGGTCGCCGATGTCTCGAGCTGCTTTCTGTCGCAGCCGCTCGACGTTGAGCGCTACGGGCTCATTTATGCCGGCGCACAGAAAAACGCCGGCGCCGCGGGCATGACCGTAGTTATCGTGCGCGACGATCTGATCGCCGACGGCCCGGCCTTTGCGCAGACGCCGCAGTACATGGACCTTAAGACCCAGGCCGCCAAGGGCTCCATGCTCAACACGCCCAACACCTTTGGCATCTACGTGTGCGGCAAGGTGTTCCGTTGGGTTGAGCAGACCGGCGGACTTGCCGCCATGGCCGAGCGCAACTGGGCCAAGGCCAACCTACTCTACGACCTGCTCGAGAACAGCGAGCTGTTCCATGGCACCACGCAGACCGATAGCCGCTCCATCGCCAATGTTACGTTCCGTACCGGCGATACCGACCTCGACGCCGCCTTTGTTGCGGGCGCGGCAGAGCACCAGATCCAAAACGTCAAGGGCCATCGCCTCGTCGGCGGTATGCGCGCCAGCGTGTACAACGCCGTCACCATGGAAGACACGCAGGCACTGGCCTCGTATATGAAGGACTTCGAAGCGCAGCATAGTTTGAGCCCGCGATCTAACTAGCCCGCAACGCGCGGGCCGACCAGCCACTTCAAACCACTCTGTTTAGATCAAAACCTGCTAAGGAGTTTTTCCATGCGTAAGATTAAGACCATCGACGACATCACTAAAGACGGCAAAGTCGAGTTTGGCGAGGGCTACGAGTTTGTAAGCACCGCCGAGGAGGCCGATGCAATCCTGATGCGCTCGACCGACCTGCACGGCTACGAACTGCCCGAGGGCATCCGCGCCATCGCCCGCTGCGGCGCCGGCGTCAACAACATTCCCGTCGAGAAGTACGCCAAGAAGGGCGTCGTCGTCTTTAACTCCCCCGGCGCCAACAGCAACGCCGTCAAGGAGCTCGTCCTGAGCATGCTGGTGCTTTCGAGCCGCGGCGTAGTGCAGTCGATGAACTGGGTGCGCGACAACGCCGACGACCCCGAGATCCAGGTCGATGCCGAGAAAGCCAAGAAGGCCTTTGTGGGCCGCGAGCTCAAGGGCAAGCGCATCGGCGTCATCGGTCTGGGCAACGTAGGCTCCAAGGTCGCCAACGCCTGTGTCGATCTGGGCATGGATGTCTACGGCTACGATCCGTTCATTTCCGTCGAACACGCGTGGGTGCTGAGCCGCGAAGTGCAGCGCGTGGGCACGCTCGAGGACCTCTGCCGCGGCTGCGACTACCTCACCGTGCACGTGCCCAGCAAGGCCGACACCATCGGCATGATCAGCACCAAGCAGATTAACCTGCTGGCCCCGGGCGCCGTGCTCATCAACTACGCGCGCGAAACCATCATTGACGAGGACGCCGTCGACGCTGCTCTGCGCAAGGGCAAGCTGAGCTGGTTTAGCTGCGACTTTGCCACACCCAAGACCGTCAAGATGCCCAACACGTTTATCACCACGCACTCGGGCGCCGGCACCGGCGAGGCCGAGGCCAACTGCGCCGACATGGCCATCAGCGAGCTCAAGGATTACCTGGAAAACGGCAACATCGCGCACAGCGTCAACTACCCCGCCTGCAGCATGGGCAAGGCGCGCGCCGCGAGCCGCATCGCCTGCCTGCACGCCAACGTGCCCAACATGATCGGCCAGATCACGGCCATTCTCGCCAAGGACAACGCCAACGTGCAGCGTATGACCAACGAGTCCGCTGGCGAAAACGCCTACACCATGTTCGACACCGACGAGCACCTGGACAGCAGCACCATCGAGGCGCTCAAGCAGATTCCGTCGATGTATCGCGTGCGCGTGATCAAATAGCGCCGGCGCCAAGCCTGCGAGGCAGTCCATGAAGCCCATTCGGCCCCCGTTTTAACGAAACGGGGGCCGATTTCGTTGCTCCGGCTGGTTTTGAAAATGCTATCCATAATAAGTTTTTCGGATAATCGACAGTCCCACCCAAATCACTGAGCACACCTGCTTTGATAAACAGCTTTATCAGGGGCTTTAGTAGGTAAAAATCGATCTCTATATATCACATTCAAGTTGACTGTCGATTTTCCGAAACAACTTGTTTTGGATAGTATTTTTAAAGCCCTTCCAAGGCGAAACTGAAGCCTTTTTCGCGCCCAAAACTCTAGTTCACGCGACCGTTTTCCACCCGCGCGACTACATTTCCGCCCAATTGATAAAAATCTCCTCACGAAGCCGCCGTTCGAGCTCCTGCTGCCGCGGTGTCTTGTCTTTCAGCGGCACATCGAGATAGGACATGATGAGCTCCATCACCACGCGGAAGGCATCGGAGTCGGCCAGCTGACCATAGGTCATCAAAACGACGGGATATCCCATCGCTTGCAGCGCCGTCGTTCGGTCGGAGTCCGAAATCTTGGATTCTATGGATCCATGAATGGCTTTACCTTGGCATTCAACCAGACACTCTCGACTACCGTCCTTATTTGCCAGCAAAATATCGGCATAGCGCCTATCAAGCCCCGAAATCAGGCGGGCACTGCGCGTCATACGAATCTCAACGTTATTGGTAAGGCGCAGCCCTTCGCCGCCGCGCAACCTCGTAAGGCCAAACAGCATCGATGCCTGGACCTCGAGCGGCGATGCCACCACCCCCGTAATGCATTTCGCGGCTCGTATGAACGATTTAGCGCCGCGGAGCCCCCGGATCTTATCGACGTACTCTGCAAGCTCAGAGAGCTCGATCAAGGGCGGTCGTTTCCACAAGTCCGTTGGACTCCCCGAGACATCCTTTACGTTTTCCCAGCCCAACCGTGCGTCACCCCACCGGCCCCCATATGCCTGCACAAGTGCCGACTTTACCTGAGGCGCAATCTTGCACACGGCAAAGGTGCCGCACATCTCATACATGCACATAATCAGACGCTCGTTTGAGACCGAGGAAGCCAGGGACAGCAGGGTAAAGAGTGGGGACGCGACATCGAGGCCAAACTCTGTCTGCCGCACGGAATCAAACGGCCTCTCCCCGTTCCAAACATGCCTGACAATGCGATCGCCCTTACGCCCGCAGCCGCCCTGCGCCAACACGTGTAACGGGGTGCCCAGGAAATGCTTGACGAGCGGGTGCTCACAAAGATGCTCCCTGCGCGGATCGTCTACAGAATCGGGCAGGTCCGGCATTATCGCCAAGACCTGTGGAGGTATCCGGTGATACCGAAAGGCAGATATGTCGCACAGCATGTCGTCCATGAAAGGTACGTACCCGCTGCGTCGCTTGTGAACCCGCTCGGACGGCAAACGCGCTGGCTCGGCCTGCGAACGGTAAATACTGCCACGCCCACGTCGCGGATCTCTCAGGAGGCTTACAATCGGTTTGGAAAGCAAACTGATTGTGAGGTTGCATATGGTTGATGAGGACTTTGCCTGGCGGCTTGCGCAGGAGCTTGTGCGGATCGACAGCTCAGACCCGGGCGCGTATGAGGATGAAATTGAGCGCTTCATTAAGAGGCTCATTGAGCAGCAGCTGGCACAACTTGATAGTTCTGCGCTCGATGCCGTGCAGATTGAGGAGCTCGAAGTGCTGCCCGGGCGCCGCAACCTTAAAGTCACCGTGCCGGGCCAAAGCGACGAGCCACGGCTCGTCTACATCTGCCACATGGATACCGTCACCTTGGGCGACGGCTGGGACGCGGGCATCGCACCGCTTGGGGCAGTTGTGCGCAACGACAAGCTCTATGGCCGGGGCGCCTGCGATATGAAATCCGGTCTGGCCTGCTGCCTGTCCGCTTTTATCATGGC
>URTP01000077.1 GCA_900550835.1 uncultured Collinsella sp.
CATCCACCCGCGCCCACCAAGAAACAGCACTTAGAAACGTAAGTTTCCGGGTGCTTTTCGTTTGCTCGAACCCACTGTTCCACGACGGCAAGATGACCGACTGCATCCCCTCCGACGCCGACCTGCAGAAGAGCTTTGACGGCATCCCCCACTTCCCCGGCAACGAATAAACCGCATTCTTCCGGCCCCGCTGTGTGCTCCACGGCGGGGTCTTTTTCTGTGTGCATCACACCCCGGAAACAGCAAAAGCCCTCCGGCTTCAGGACCGGAGGGCTTTTGCGTTTGTTTTGAAAAAAAGGAAGAATGGACAAAGAGACAAAGGTTCTGATGCAGCTCGTGCAGACGGGTAATTACTCGCCGCGGACTGCTGCGAAACCGGCTTCCAGATCGGCAATGATGTCGTCGATGTGCTCGGTGCCGATGGACAGACGGATGGTGTTCTGGTAGATCTGCTGCTCGGCCAGCTCCTCATCGGTCAGCTGGCTGTGGGTGGTGGAAGCCGGGTGGATGACCAGGCTCTTCACGTCAGCGACGTTGGCCAGCAGAGAGAACACCTTCAGGTTATCAATAAACTTGAAGGCCTCTTCACGGCCGCCCTTGATGTTGAAGGTGAAGATGGAAGCACCGCCGTTGGGGAAGTACTTCTCGTACAGGGCGTGATCCGGGTGATCCGGCAGGCTGGGATGGTTGACCTTTTCCACCTGCGGGTGGTTGGCAAGGTATTCCACGATCTTTTTGGTGTTCTCGGCATGGCGCTCCACGCGCAGGCTCAGAGTCTCAACACCCTGCAGCAACAGGAACGCGTTGAACGGGCTGATGCAGGCACCCTCGTCACGCAGCAAGATGGCGCGGACATAGGTCGCGAAGGCGGCGGGACCGGCAGCCTCGGCAAACGAAACACCGTGGTAGGAGGGGTTGGGCTCAGCGATCTGGGCGTACTTGCCGCTCGCCTTCCAATCGAAGTTACCACCATCGACGATCACGCCGCCCAGCGAGGTGCCGTGGCCGCCGATGAACTTGGTTGCGGAGTGGACAACGATGTTGGCGCCATGCTCCAGCGGACGGAACAGATACGGGGTGCCGAAAGTGTTGTCGACGACAACCGGCAAACCATGCTTCTTGGCAACCTCGGAGACAGCGTCGATGTTGGGAATGTCGGAATTGGGGTTGCCGAGCGTCTCAAGGTAGATGACCGTAGTGTTGTCCTTGATGGCGCCCTCGACCTCGTCCAGGTTATGGGCATCGACAAACGTGGTCTCGACGCCAAACTGGGAGAGCGTATGCTCCAGCAGGTTGTAGGAGCCACCGTAGATGGTCTTCTGGGCAACCACATGGTCACCGGCCTGGGCAAGTGCCTCCAGGGCATAGGTGATGGCGGCGGCGCCAGAGGCGACGGCGAGGCCAGCAACGCCACCCTCGAGCGCGGCGATACGGTCCTCAAAGACGCCCTGGGTGGAGTTGGTCAGACGACCGTAGATGTTACCGGCGTCGGCAAGACCAAAGCGGTCGGCGGCGTGCTGGGAGTTGCGGAACACATAGCTCGTGGTCTGGTAGATAGGCACGGCGCGGGAGTCGGATGCGGGGTCGGCGCTCTCCTGGCCAACATGAAGCTGCAGGGTATCGAAACCAAAGGTGTGCTCGGGGTTGTTGATGAACTGGCTCATGATGATCTCCTTGATCGAACGAAAGTAAATAAAAAGAGAGAAGTAAGTCGCTGTCTCCTGATCACGCCGACGGGCGCAAACAGGAGCCCGGCATTCGTCTTGGTAAGCAATTCATATGCGGGCCTCCTTTCGCATCCCGGTTCTGTGGTCGGCTTAATTACCTACCGCCTTTGTGTGTTTTGAATAGTACGAGCATCGTCTCCCTCGGTCAATCACTTAAAAGCGCTAACCTGTTATCGGTTTTTTAGATAGCTATCGAAAGGACGGGCGCCGATGACCCTCCAGCAGCTTCGCTTTCTTATCGCCGTGGCAGAATCCGGCTCAATTAACGCCGCAGCGCAGCGCCTCTATACCGCACAGTCCAATATCTCCAACGCCGTCAAAAGCCTCGAGCAGGAGCTCCATCTGGAGATCTTTACGCGCTCCAGCCGCGGCGTCACGCTCACCAACGACGGTACCGAGCTTTTAGGCTATGCGCGCCAGGTCGTGGAGCAGGCAGATATGCTCGAGGCGCGCTACGAGGACGGCGGCACCCCGCAAGCCCGCCTCGCCATTTCCGCCCAGCACTACGCCTTTTCGGTCGAGGCCTTTGTCAACGTAGTCGAGCGCTGCCGCGACAGCAAGTTCGAGTTCATCATGCGCGAGACCACCACATCGCAGATCATCGACGACGTGCGCGCGTTTCGCAGCGACATCGGCATCCTCTATCTGGACGACTTTAATACCCGTGTCTTGCAGAAGGCCTTCGCCGATGCCCGCGCAAGCTTCCATCCCCTCTTCGACGCGACGGTCCACGTCTTCGTCAGCGAACGCCATCCGCTCGCACGCCGCCCTCAACTGTCCCTTGCCGACCTCACGCCCTATACGCGCTACAGCTTTGAGCAGGGAACCTCAAACTCCTTCTATTACGCCGAGGAACCCTTTAGCTATATCCCTTGCGACCGCAACATACGAATCTCGGACCGCGGAACACTTACTAACTTACTTATCACGTCGAACGGTTACACCCTGTCGACCGGTGTCCTCTCCAATGAAATGCAATGGGGTATGGCATCGATCCCGTTAGCAGACGCCCCAACGATGCACGTAGGCTATATCATGCACGACGAGCGCAAGCCCTCTCCCCTCTTGCAGCAATACCTCGACGAGCTCAACCGCATCATCCGTGCCAACTAACTGTCGGAAGACGGGGTAGAAATCGTAGATTGCTAGCCCCCGGCGGGCATGGCGCTACAATGGTCACTCACACGAAACGTACCCAACGAAAGGAAGCCCGTGAAGGTCATCATCTATACCGACGGCTCGGCCCGATCAAATCCGGGACGCGGCGGCTACGGCGCCGTGCTCAAATACACCAACCCCGCCGGCAAGACCTTCACCTCCGAGCTTTCGCGCGGCTACGCCAAGACCACCAACAACCGCATGGAACTCATGGCGGTCATCGTGGCGCTCGAGGCGCTCAACCGCCCTTGCGAGGTCGAAGTCCATTCCGATTCGCAGTATGTCGTCAACGCCTTTAACAAGCACTGGATCGACGGCTGGAAAAAGCGCGGATGGAAAACCGCCAACAAGCAACCCATCAAGAACCGCGACCTGTGGGAGCGCCTACTCACCGCCAAAAGCAAGCACAAGGTTGAGTTCATCTGGGTTAAGGGTCACGCTGGTCACGAGCTCAACGAGCGCTGTGATGAGCTCGCCACCACGGCGGCCGACGGCAGCAACCTCGATATCGACACCGGCTTTAACGAGAGCGACCTGTAATAGCGTTTTCGCGCAGCTTTATATCCCCACGCGCTACACTCATCCTGTAGACCAAACAACGCAAGGGAGACGTATGCTGCGCATCGCGACCATCGGTACATCCATGATCACCGACGACTTTATCCAAGTCGTCAACGCCAACGACCAAGCCGCGTTTGTGGGCACGCTTTCACGCGACGCCAATCGCGGTACTGCCTTTACCGCCGAGCGCGGTGGCGAGCGAAACTTTACGTCGCTCGATGAGCTTGCGGCCGCCGACGTCGACGCCGTCTATATCGGCAGCCCTAACGCACTTCACTACGAGCAGGCTCTTGCCTGCATCGCCGGTGGCAAGCACGTCATCGTCGAGAAACCCTTCTGCGCCACCGAAGCGCAGGCGCTGGAAGTCTTCCGCGCTGCCGAGACAGCAGGTGTCGTGGCCCTCGAGGCCATGCGTCCCCTCCACGATCCCGCCTTCCACGCCATCGAGGACGCCCTGGGCGAGATCGCCCCCATCCGCCGCGCCTCATTGCGCTTTGGCAAGTATTCCTCGCGCTACAACGAGATTCTCGCGGGACGCGCCACCAATATCTTCGACTGCAATATGGCATCGGGTTCCCTCATGGACATTGGCGTCTACGCCGTCGAGCCCATGGTCGAGATTTTCGGCATGCCCTCCGGCCTTACGAGCATGACTACTCTACTCGACCCCACCACGCGACAGCTCACGCACGGCCCCATCGACGGCTGCGGTTCCATCCTCGCCAGCTATGGCGGAGGCAGCATCTCCGTCGAGCTCGCGCACTCCAAAATTACGAATGACCTGCTGCCCTCGCAGATCGAAGGCGAGCGTGGCACTATCCAGATCGACCATCTGTCCACGCCCCGCAACGTCCGCATCGACTATCGCGGCGATGTCGTACGCGGCTCGGCGACCGAGGCACCGCGCGAACAGGGCGACAACGGCCGCGTGCTCGACCTGCCCAAATCGAGCAACACTATGGAATACGAACTCACAGACTTTATCACCGCCATCGGCGGCATCGATAACGTTAAGGAAGAGATTTGGGAGACCCCGGCGGGACGCCACGAGCTTGGCCACTACCGCGATGTCACGCTCGTCTCACTGCGCATCATGGATGCCGTGCGCCAGCAGGCCGGCATAACCTTCCCGGCTGACGCAGGCAAGCAGGCATAGCGATGGGTTTCTTCGATACGTTCTTCTCCAGCGTCACCGGAGGCAGTCGAGAGCCTCAAAAACCATCAAACGTCGAGCTCGAGCTGCGCCGCAGGCTTACCGTGCTCGCAAGCGACGAGGCCACTCAAGACACTCCCCTGCGCTATTTTCTGCGCTGGGCGGGGCAAGTCCAAGGCGTTGGTTTTCGCTTTACCAACACCAACCTCGCGCAGGCACGCTCCCTCACCGGCTGGGTGCGTAATATGGAAGACGGCTCAGTCGAGATGGAGATACAGGGAGCTCCGGCAAACGTCCTATCTCATCTCGAGGCGCTTCATGCCTCCTACGAGCGCATGGGAACGCGTTTTCGCCTCGTAGACGCCCAGGCCCGAGCCCCACTTGCCAATGAAGACGGTTTCAGTCCTCATTATTAGTATTGTGTGCTAAATACGGTATCATTTACCTACGACCGTTAATAGAAAAGAGGCGAGGCGCATGGCGGTGCAAAGAAGGAATACCAGGCAGCGAAAGCTGGTTCTTGACGCCGTGCGCCAAAGCTATAACCATCCCACCGCCGACGAAATCTACAACGTCGTGCGCGCGCAGGATGACAAAATCAGCCGCGGTACGGTCTACCGCAATCTCAATCTCTTGGCCGACGCCGGCGAAATCCTCTCCATCAAGACGCCGGGCGGCAGCCGCTTCGATCGCACGATCGAGCCGCATGCGCATATCATCTGCACCTCATGCAGCCGCGTCATCGACGTACCGCTCCCCTTCGATGCCCAGCTCGACGCCAAGGCGTCCGAGCAAATCGGCTGGCACGTCACGTCGCACTACACCATCTTCGAGGGTCTCTGCCCCGACTGCCAGTAGATGTTCAGGACATGCCTTAAAATCCACCTTTCCGCGCTTTGCAGCAAAAAATAGATTTCTAGGCATGTCCCAAATATCTACTCAGCAAGCAGGCGATGCAATTCCTCTTCGACCGTGCGCACGTAACGGACGCGGTCGTTGATGCCACGCATAGAGGGATTGCAGCTCTCCATTAGATAAGGATGGCCCACGACGTTGAGCATGTCGCGGTCGTTTTCGTTATCGCCAAACGCCATCATCTCATCGGGCGAAATACCCAGGGCACGACCGTAATCGGCAAGCGCGGAGCCCTTGCCCGAACCGAAACCGATAAAGTCCGTCCATTCGGTTCCCGACGTCATCACGTCGACACAGTCGCTAAAGAGGCACTCGAAATACTCCAGGGCCGCCGGCTGATCCACCTCGGGCGTCTGGAAGGCAATCTTAATGACGTCCTCGTCGATGTCCTCGGGGCGGTCGACCACCGCCACATCGCAGTGGACCTCATAGCGCAAATGGTCGACGAACGCATCGTTGCCGCTCATGGTGTAGAGGTGTCCCTCACACGAAAGGGTCACGTCGGCATGGGGATACGCAACCACGGCATTCGCGATATCCATAGCAAGGCTACGCTCCATGGAACGCTTGACAACGGCACGTCCCTCGCTCATCACCAGGGCTCCGTTTTCGCATACATAGGCGAGCTCATCGGCCACCGGGGCAAACAGATAGCGCAAACTCGCATATTGACGGCCGCTCGCCGGCATAAACACGATACCGTGACGACGCAGCTCATCGATGAGCTCAAAGGCCTCGGAACGCGGCTCGCGCTCCCCCGGATGCAGCAACGTGCCGTCCAAATCGCATGCAATCAGCTTGATTCCTTCAAGACCCATATGCTTCCCCAAAGCCTCCTATCAACAGCAAGACGGACCTTGATTGGTCGCCCCTCAAAGCCCGCCTTGCGTATATACGCGCTTAGCCGCGCGTCTTTTTTACGATGGTAAAGTCGGGAGCCATGCTCACGACGGCCTCCGCCGCACTCGATGCAAAGCGCCGGTCCGCATCGAGTTCACGGGTAACCACCGAGAGCCGAACACCCTCGACGCCCCGGAGCATGCGGCCCAAAACAGGCTGCACCGGCGTATACATGCGCACGGTATGCTCGTCCGAATCGCCTCGGAAAAGCGGCGCGTGCATATTGCCGATCTCCCAGCACGCATGCGCGAGCGCAATCGGATCCATGCGGTCGACTTCGACCAAATAAACCTCGGCGCTGCGCAGGCGCACGACAACCGCCACGGGCACCATGCCCGAACGGTCGATGGCGAGCACGTCGCCATCGGCAAGACGACCGCCGTCGGCAGCATCCAGCCGAACATCGATCGTGCGCCCCAGCTCCGTCACGCCCGCAAACGCGCATACATCAGCCCGGTCCCAATCGAACAGTAGCTCGTCAACTTCAAAGACGCCGCCCAACTTCCGGCGAAGCAGGAGTTCATAGGACGGATCGTTGAGATTTCCCAAGCATGTCGTCGAAACCAAGCGTTCAGGCATACTCTAACCCTCGACCTCAACGAGCTCGATATCAAAGTTGAGGTCCTTGCCGGCCAGCTCGTGGTTGGCGTCGAGCGTCACAGCCTCGGGCGTTACGTCGATGACCACGGCGGGAACGGGCATACCGCTCGGCGTGGACAGGAAAAGCTTCATGCCCTTCTCGATCTGCTCGATGTTGGGAACCTGTTCGGCCGGGAAGGTCAGAACCATCTCGGGATTGTGCTCGCCGTAGGCATCGGCAGCAGGAATGTGCACGGACTTCTTCTCGCCCACCTGCATGTCGACAACAGCGGCGTCGAAGCCCTTGATCATCTGACCGGCGCCGCAGGTGAACTCCAGCGGCTCGCCGCGATCGTAGGAGCTATCGAACTGCGTGCCGTCATCGAGCGTGCCGCGATAATGGGTCTTGACCTTCTTGCCCTGGTTGGACATGGTAACCTCCGTGATAAGGGCGGCGCACAACGCGGGCCGCCGTGAACATATGGCGCTAACTATACCCTAGTCATACAATTCAATGACAGTTTGCAAAGAAACGCTGCAACCGGAGGAACCATGGCATATCCCGTATTTGACCTACACTGCGACACTGCCGACCGAATCGGCTGGGCCACGCTCGATCTCGACCTGCGCTTTACCGCCGGCACCGACGGTTATTTCCCCGGCGACGAAACGCATCCGCAAGATTTCGATCTCATCGAGGGTAACGCCTGTGCCATCTCGCTCGCAAAGATCGGCAACACGCCGTGGGCACAGTGCTTCGCCACGTTTGTCCCCGACGAGATTCCCACCGCCCACGCCGCGCGCTTCCAGGCGCAGATCATGGCGCATATGAGCGGCCAGGCAATGCTCAACCACGACCGTATGGTCAACGTGCGCAGCGCCGCAGACATTCGCCCCGCGCTCAAGGACGGCAAGGTCGCTTGCATCCACACCATCGAAAACGCCACGTTCTTTGCCGAGGACCCCGCGCTGATCGAGGTGCTCAAGAGCCTGGGCGTGCTTATGTCGTCACTCAGCTGGAACGCGCAGGGACCGCTCGCGAGCGGCCACGACACCCACGCCGGCCTCACCGCCGCCGGGGCCCATGTCGATGATGTAGTCCGCATTGCGGATGACGTCCAGATCATGCTCGATGACCACCACAGTCGCACCATTGTCCAGCAGGGCCTGGAACACCCCCAGCAGCACCTGCACATCCAGCGGGTGCAGGCCGATGGACGGCTCGTCGAACACGAACACGGAATCGGTCTGGGTCCGGCCGATCTCGCTGGCCAGCTTCAGACGCTGGGCTTCGCCGCCGGAAAGGCTGGGCGTTTCCTCGCCCAGAGTCAGGTATCCAAGGCCCAGCTGCTGCAGGACCTTCAGCTTCTGGCAGACCGTTTTCATGTTCCGGCAAAAATCAATGGCCGTGTTCACGTCCATGTCCATCAGCTCCGGCAGCGAGGCCGTCTGCCCCGCCGGGCCGGCCAGTTTTACCAGTCCGGCCGCCCGGGCATAGCGGGAACCACGGCAGTCCGGGCAGGGGATGTTCACATCCGGCAGGAACTGCACGTCCAGGCTCACCTCGCCGGTGCCGTCGCAGCCGGGACAGCGCAGGGACCCGGTGTTGTAGGAAAAATCTCCGGCTTTGTAGCCGTGTGCCTTTGCGTCCGGCGACCGCGCAAAGAGCCTGCGCAGATCATCGTGGACGCCTGCGTAGGTGGCAACGGTGGAGCGGACGTTGATCCCGATGGGGGTCGCATCAATGAGCTTGACGTGGGCGATGCCCTCCGCGTCAAGGGCGCGGACATGCGGCGGCAGTGTCTTGCCGTCGATGCGGGCTTCCAGTGCCGGAACAAGGCTCTCCAGCACCAACGTGGTCTTGCCGGAGCCGGACACACCGGTCACGACGGTCAGCCGCCCCTTGGGCAGGTCTACTTCCAGCGGCTTCACCGTGTGGAGCTGCGCGGTGGAAAGATGGAGTGTTCCCTGTGCAAACAGGGCGTCCGCCAATGCGCGCTTTCGCCGCAGGGTGTCCGCCTTTCCGGAGAGGAAGGGCCCGATCTGGGACGCCGGGTCCGCCTCAATGGCCGGGATGGTGCCCTGTGCGATCACATGGCCGCCCTTTGCCCCGGCTTCCGGCCCCATTTCCACGATCCAGTCTGCTTCCTTTAAAATCTGCGTGTCGTGATCCACCAGGATCACCGAATTGCCATCCGCGATCAGGTCGTGCATCACGCCGGTCAGGCCCACGATGTTGGAGGGATGCAGGCCGATGCTGGGTTCGTCCAGCACATAGAGCACCCCGGTGGTGCGGTTGCGCACGGCGCGGGCCAGCTGCATGCGCTGGCGCTCTCCGGTGGAAAGGGTCGAGGCCGCACGGTCCAGCGTGAGGTAGCCCAGCCCCAGATCCATCAGTCGTTTTGCCGGGCCGGTGAAGGATTCCACAATGTTTTCCGCCATCGGTCGCATCTCTGCGGGCAGGCTGTCCGGCACGCCCTGCACCCAGCCGACCAGCTCCGAAAGGGGCATCCGGCAGGCCTCATCCAGCGAGAGGCCCCGCAGCTTGGGGGCGCGGGCCGCTGCCGAAAGGCGGGTGCCATGGCACGCAGGGCAAATGTCCTCTTTCAGGAACTTTTCTACCCGCTTCATGCCTTTTTCGTCCTTGACCTTGGCCAGCGCGTTTTCCACGGTGTAGGTCGCATTGAAATAGGTAAAGTCCAGCTCCCCTGCCTGATTGGAATTCTTGTTGTGATAGAAAATGTGTTTTTTCTCCGCCGGACCGTGGAACACGATCTCCTTTTCCTGCGCGGTCAGGTCCCGGAAGGGCACATCGGTGCGCACGCCCATCTCCCGGCAGATGTCGGTCATCAGCGACCACATCAGGCTGTTCCACGGGGCCACGGCACCCTCGTCGATGGTCAGGGAATCATCCGGCACCAGCGTAGCGGGGTCCACCGTGCGCACCGTGCCGATGCCGCC
>URTP01000078.1 GCA_900550835.1 uncultured Collinsella sp.
CGGCCTTAATAGCGTCGCGGTCGAAGCTGATGAGCGGCTGGCCGGCCTTGACCGTGTCGCCCATCTCGACAAAGCGGGCAAAACCCTTGCCGTTCATTTCCACGGTGCCCAGGCCAACATGGATGAACACGCGAAGACCGTCCTCGGTGATCATGCCGATGGAGTGGTTGGTGACGGTGGTGGCGCCGATACGGCCGTTAGCGGGGGCGTAAATGGTGCCGGTAATGGGCTCGATGCCGTAGCCCTGGCCGAGCATGCCCGAGGCGATGGTCTCGTCGGGAACCTCACTCAGATTGACGAGCACGCCGTTGACAGGAGCGTAGATGACGCCTTCGCGGGTGGCGAAGCTTGCTGCGGGCGGAACGGACGCCTCGCCCGACGAAGTGAACGTGGACTTGAGCGAATCGAGCAGACCCATAGATGCCTCCAACGTATCAGGCGCGCATGTTGCACGCGTGTGGTTTGCCGGAAACGTTTCGTACGTGTTTCCCAGCACGGTCAGCGCTCCTATTTTACGCTGTCCAACGATACCTCTGAACAGCGATTTTGTGATATATCAGTTGAAGGCCAACTTATTGCGGGGGTGTTTCTACGCCGCGGGCTCAAGTGGGGTACGCTAAGGTGCGAAAAACGAGTGCGCACGAATCGCACGGAGGGAGCACCTATGATTATTGAGAACCATGCGCTGTGGGGCGAGGAGCCGACCGAGGATTATCCGGCGACGTTTACGTATCTGGGTGCCGAGCCGCTGCCCGACAAGCCCAATGGCCGCCGCCCCGCGGTGATCATCTGCGGCGGAGGCGGGTTTACGCATATCGCTCCGCACGAGCAGGACCCGGTGGCGTTTGCGTTTTTGGACCGCGGCTACCAGGCCTTTGTGCTCAACTATGTGACGAGCGCCACGGGCGACGTGAGCTTTCCGCACCCGCAGGCGGACCTCGCCAAGATGGTCGCTACCGTGCGCGCCAACGCCGACGAGTGGCATGTCGATCCCAAGCGCGTGTGCATCGTGGGTTTCTCGGCGGGCGGCATGATCTGCGCCTCGTTGGCAACGCAGTGGAAGACCGGACCCTTCGCGGGCCTTGCCGGGGCTCGTCCGGAGGATATTCGTCCCGACGCCGTGGTGCTGGGCTATCCGTTGCTCGACCTTGCCTATGTGCGCGATATGCAGACGCGCGACCCGCGCATCGACCTGCGCGTGCCCAAGACGGGTGGCAAGACGGGGCGCGATTTGCTCAACGACTATCTGTCGATGGTGACGGGCGGCGAGGCGACCGATGAGCACCTGGCCGACATTTGCCCTACCACGCACGTTTCGCGTCAGATGCCCCCGACCTTTGTGTGGGGCGTTTCGGACGACAAGACGGCGCCGATCGCGCAGGCCTATCCGTTTGCGCAGCGCATGGCCGAGGAGGGCGTTGCATGCGAGATGCACGTCTTTGACCAGGGTGGCCACGGCCTTTCGCTCGGCAACGCCAACACTGCGGTCGACAATGAGGACAAGCAAGTGGCGGTCCGTCCCTGGATTCGCCTAGCCTTCCGCTTCCTGGAGCGCCATATGTAAAAGTAGACTACTTGCCCGTTTCAAAAAGTCTGCTTAGAGGAGGAGCCATGCTTGAGGGTACGTATGTGGTTTTGGCCCAGACGCCGGTGGGGAGCAAGCGCGGCGAGGTGACGTTTTCACATGGGGTGAACGGCGTGCTCAGGGCAGTACTAAACGTCAGGGGTCTCAATATCGCTCTCTCGGGTGCCCGCGCTGAGTGCGATTTCTTTGAGCTCTCGGGTACTATCTCCCACGTCTTGATGGGCAAGGCACCCTTTACATGCACGGGGTCAGTCGAGGGTGATCGACTCACTGCCACCGCGCGGTCGGGTTCCGTTTCGATCTCGCTGAGCGGTATGCGCAAAGAGCTTTCGGGGCGCATCGCATAAAGTTTGCGCAGGTAAACATCGGTATTTGACTTTATAAAATAGTTCAGAGCGCTATCATTTGTCGTTACGAGTTGGTTAGCCCCGGTAAACGGTTAACCGCGTCTAACGAAAGGATGAGCGCGTGAAGCTCGATACACTCGAGATTGGAAAGGACGCCGTTGTCGCATCGGTGACATCCGATGATCAGGCGCTCCGACAGCATATTTTGGACATGGGACTCACGCCGGGCACCGAAGTCACCATGATGAAATACGCCCCTATGGGAGATCCGCTCGAGATCCGTCTGCGTGGCTACGAGTTGACACTGCGCAAGGACGATGCCGCCCGCATTGAGCTCGTGGATGTGCACGACACCGATACCGGCCCGCGCGTTAACGCCGCAATCGGCACGACAGATCACCCGGCCCTGGGCGAGGGGACGTATTCGCCTCGTGCTGCCAAGACGGCCGTGCCCGAGGGCGCACCGCTGCACTTTGCCCTCGCCGGCAACCAAAACTGCGGTAAGACCACGCTGTTCAACCAGCTTACGGGCTCCAACCAGCACGTCGGTAACTTTCCCGGCGTGACGGTCGACCGCAAGGACGGCACTATCCGTAACCACCCCGAGGCGAGCGTTACCGACCTGCCCGGCATTTACTCCCTGTCGCCGTACACGGGCGAGGAGATTGTGAGCCGCCAGTTTATCCTTGACGAGCATCCCGATGCCATCATCGATATCATCGACGCCACCAATATCGAGCGCAACCTGTACCTGACGCTGCAGCTTATGGAGCTCGACTGCCCCATGGTCATCGCGCTCAACATGATGGACGAGGTGACGGCCAACGGCGGCGCCGTGGACGTCAACCTGCTCGAGAGCCTGTTGGGCGTGCCTGTTGTCCCCATTAGCGCTGCCCGCAACGAGGGTATCGGCGAGCTGGTGGATCATGCCTTGCACGTGGCGCGGTTCCGCGAGCGCCCCGGTCGCCTGGACTTCTGCGCGCCCGATGGCTCGGACGGTGGTGCACTGCATCGCTGCATCCACGGCATTGCCAACCTTATCGAGGACCATGCCGTGACGGCGCACATCCCGGTGCGCTTTGCAGCGACCAAGCTGGTTGAGGGCGACGAGCTGGTGACCGAGGCGCTTCACCTGGATCGCAACGAGCTCGACGCTATCGAGCACATCATTACCCAGATGGAGGGCGAGGCCGGCACCGACCGCCTGTCCGCGCTGGCCGATATGCGCTTTAGCTTTATCGGCGACGTGTGCGGGCGTTGCGTCGTCAAGCCGCACGAGAGCCGCGAGCACGTGCGCTCCGTCAAGATCGACCGCATCCTGACGGGTCGCTACACGGCCATTCCGGCGTTTCTGGTGATCATGGGCCTCGTCTTTTGGCTGACGTTTGGCGTGATCGGTGCGGCGCTGCAGGGACTCATGGAGGACGGCATCGCGGTCATCATCGCCTCGGCCGATGCGGGCCTCAAGGCGTTCGGAACCAACGATGTGGTGCGCTCTCTGGCTGTCGACGGCGTGCTTACGGGCGTGGGCAGCGTGCTGACCTTCCTGCCGATTATCGTCGTGCTCTTCTTGTTTCTCTCCATTCTGGAAGACTCCGGATACATGGCGCGCGTGGCCTTTGTCATGGATAAGGTGCTGCGTCGCTTTGGCCTGTCGGGCCGCAGCTTTGTGCCCATGCTCGTCGGTTTTGGCTGCACCGTGCCGGCAATCATGTCAACCCGTACGCTCCCATCCGAGCACGACCGCAAGATGACGGTCATGCTCACGCCGTTCATGAGCTGTTCGGCCAAGTTGCCGGTCTACGGTCTGCCGTGCGGGGCGTTTTTCCCGCAGGCGACAGTTCCCGCCATGGTCTCGCTCTATCTGATCGGCATTGCGGTTGGCTGTATCGCGGCTTTGGTGCTCAACCGCACGGCATTTAAGGGCGACCCGGTGCCGTTTATCATGGAGCTTCCCAACTATCGCCTGCCAAGCGTCAAGACGACAGTGATGCTGGCATGGGATAAGGCCAAGGACTTTATTACCAAGGCCTTTACCATTATCTTTGCCGCTACGGTGGTCATCTGGTTCCTGCAGACGTTCGACATCCGCTTTAATGTGGTCGCCGATCAGTCGCAGAGTCTGCTTGCCGGTCTGGGTAGCATCATCGCGCCGGTGTTGGCCCCGCTCGGCTTCGGCGACTGGCGCGCCTCGACGGCGCTCGTCACCGGACTTATCGCCAAGGAGAGCGTCATTTCGACCCTCACGGTGCTTTTGGGCGCAACGTCGCCCGCGGTGCTGTCAACCATGTTTTCGCCGTTTACCGCTTACGTGTTCCTGGTCTTTACGCTGCTGTACCCGCCCTGCGTGGCGTCCATCGGTGCCGTCAAGAGCGAGCTGGGCGCGCGCTATGCCGTTGCCGTGTTCGCGTTTCAGGTGACGGTCGCCTGGATCGTGGCGTTTGTCGTGCATTCGGCGGGCATATTGCTGGGGTTGGCTTAGCTATTTATTGACGGCGCAACCCCTGTGTATTGAGTTGATTGCGGCCCCGCATCTGTTGCTGACGGATGCGGGGCCGTTGCTATATAATCGCCTCCGCTCAAAATGATTGGAGACGTTATATATGAGTCAGGCAAGACAAGATGGCATCTCACTCAAGCAGTGGCTCCCTCTTATCGGGCTCGCCTGTTGTGCGTTCGTGTTCAACACGTCGGAGTTTATGCCCATCGGCCTTCTGACTGATATTGCCGCGTCGTTCTCGCTCACCGAGGCCCAGGCCGGCATCATGATCTCGGTCTACGCCTGGGGCGTCATGCTGCTGTCGCTGCCACTCATGGTGTTTGCCTCGCGCTTTGAGTTCAAGCGTATGCTGCTCGGCGTGCTCGCCGTGTTTTCTCTGGGTCAGTTCCTGTCCGCTGTGGCACCGACATATCCCATCCTGATCTGTGCGCGCCTGGTGGTCGCTTGCGCACATGCTGTGTTCTGGTCAGTCGCCTCGATCATGGCCTCGCGCCTTGTCGACACCCGCCACGGGGCGCTCGCCATCAGCATGATCGCTACGGGCTCGTCCATCGCGCAAATCTTTGGCCTGCCGATCGGTCGCGCCATCGGCCTGGCCGTGGGCTGGCGCATGACGTTTGCCGTGGTCGGTGCCTTCTCTGCCGCCGCGGTGGTGTACCAGGCCGCGGTGTTCCCGGCCATGCCGGTGGGCGAGCGCTTTACCGTTAAGCAGCTGCCCGAGCTGCTCAAGAATCCGTTCCTCATCGCGCTTTATGCGGTCACGGTGTTCATGGCAACCGGCTATTATGCGGGTTACAGCTATATCGAGCCGTTCCTGGCGCAGGTCGCGCACGTCGACGCAAGCGCTATTACCATGACGCTGACGGCGTTTGGCTGCTCCGGTCTGCTCGGAAGCTGGCTGTTCGGCCGCCTGTTCGATGGGCATCGCTTCCCGTTCTTGGCTATCACGCTCTCCGGCGTGCCGGTGGCTCTGCTGCTCATGGGTCCGGTCGCATCGTCGCTCGTAGCAGTGCTTGCCGTCTGCGCGCTATGGGGCTGCTGCTCCACAGCCTTTAACGTGGCGTTCCAGGCCGAGCTCATCAAGTACACGCCGGCGGATTCGTCGGCCGTCGCCATGTCGATCTTCTCGGGCCTGTTTAACCTCGGTATCGGCACGGGCACCGCAATCGGCGGCGCCGTGGTTTCGGGTCCCGGTATCGCTTGGATTGGCTTTGCGGGCGGGGCGATTACCGTCGTGGGCGTCATCCTCGCCATTACGGTGCTGTTCCCGGCCATACGCCGCGCAAAGCCCGTCGCCTAATCACGTTCCCTCATCAGTTGCGGTGGAATAGCTCCTGTTTAAGGCCTCTGAAGGCCCAAGCAGGAATTATTTCACCGCAACTTATTTTGGGGGAGGGGATGCGCGGCGGGCATACAATGGATGGCGTTGCGTGAAAGATTGCCGGGAGGTTGCTATGTGGGCATACGAGACGACGTTCTACCAGATCTATCCGCTGGGCTTTTGTGGAGCTCCGCGCGAAAACGCCGCGCCCGTTGCCGAGGATGAGCTCGCCCAGGCTGCCAACGCTGCGCCCAACCCCGATGCGCCCATCATGAAGATCGCCCAATGGGCCGGCTACCTGCAGGAACTCGGCATCGGTGCTGTGCTCATTAACCCGCCACTCGAATCCGACAGTCACGGTTACGACACGCGCAGCCTGCGCCATATCGACCGTCGCCTGGGTGGGGATGCCGACTTTGCCGCCGTGTGCGAGACACTGCATGCCCATGGCATCCGTGTGGTGCTTGATGCCGTCTTCAACCATGTCGGTCGCGGTTTTTGGGCCTTCCGCGATGTTCAGGAGCGCAAGTGGGACTCGCCCTACAAGGACTGGTTCCGCATTAGCTTTGACGGCGACTCCTGCTATGGCGACGGCTTTTGGTACGAGGGCTGGGAAGGTCATTTTGAGCTTGTGAAGCTCAACTTGCAAAACCCCGCCGTGGTCGATTACCTGCTTGAGTCCGTGCGTCGCTGGGCCGAGGGCTTTGGCATCGACGGCCTGCGCTTGGACGTCGCCTATATGCTCGATCGCGATTTTATGCGCCGCCTGCATACTTTTACCCGTGAGCTCAAGCCCGACTTTGTGCTGATTGGTGAGACGCTCCACGGCGACTACAACCAGATCGTCAATGACGAGATGCTTGACTCCTGCACCAACTACGAGTGCTACAAGGGCCTGTACTCCAGCTTTAACTCGGTCAACATGTTCGAGATCGCCCACTCGCTGCATCGCCAGTTTGGCGGTGACCCGTGGTGCATTTATCGCGGCAAGCATCTGCTGTCGTTTGTCGACAACCACGATGTGCCGCGCCTGGCGAGCATCCTTACCGACAAGTCCTGTCTGCGCCCCGCTTATGGCATGCTCTTTGGCATGCCGGGCATTCCGTGCGTCTACTATGGCAGCGAGTGGGGGATTCCTGGCGAAAAGGGCGGCCCCGATGGTGACTGGGCGCTGCGACCTGCGCTCGATGAGCCTGCGCCCAACGAGCTGACGGCCTTCATCAAGCAGCTCGCGCACCTGCGCTCGGCAGACGACGCGGCGGCCCGTGCCCTCAACTATGGTGCCTATCGCAACGTGGTGATCCAGAACAAGCAGCTACTGTTCGAGCGCGCCTGCGACGATGCGACGGTGCTCGTGGCGGTCAATGCCGTGAACGAGCCCTATACCTTTGGAGCCGGCGAGCTCAACGGTTCCTTTGCCGACCTGCTTGCCGACGGCGCGCCCACAGTCGAGCTAACGGGTGCCCTTGAGCTTGCACCCTACGAGGTGCGCTATCTGTTGAGGGCCTAGGCCATGGCTGCGTCCGATGAGGGCTATCAACATATTGAGCATGGGTTTGAGCCCGTGTTCGACCAGCACTCGCGCGTTTTGGTGCTCGGATCGTTTCCCTCGGTGCTTTCGCGCGCCAACGCCTTTTATTACGGCAACCCTCAGAATCGCTTTTGGCGTGTGATGGCCGCGTGCCTCGGTGTGCCCGTGCCGCCCAACGAGGGAGACTCTTTGGCGAGCGGCGAGCCCGCGACGCTCGACGCCTCGGTTGCTGCCAAGCGGGCTATGCTGCTCAACGGCGGCGTGGCCCTGTGGGACGTGATCGAGAGCTGTGACATCAAGGGCTCAAGCGACGCGAGCATCAAAAACGTCGTTCCGGCGCATGTCGAGCGCATTACCGATGTCACGCCGATTGAGGTCGTTATCTGCAACGGCGGCGCGGCCGGGCGGCTCTACAAACGCTATCTACAAGAGCGGACGGGGCTACCCGCCATCGTGCTGCCGTCGACGAGTCCTGCCAACGCGGCGTGGCGTTTGGAGCGGCTTGTCGAGCTTTGGAGTAAAGCCGTTGACTGGGCTGTTATTTAATTTAGATTTTTGTTTGAGCGTGGGCGCCCAGACGTTTCAGAACGCCTCGCCAGATCGGCGCGGGCACGGCTGGCTCGGTGCAAATCATGCCGTCGGCGTCGACGTCCTCGGCATTACCACCACCAAGTCGCTGCGCATGCTCAACCGAACAGCCCATACGAACGGCGCCTACGAGCTTGTCCATCGCTTCCGAAAACGGTCGCCGCAAGAGTCCCATGCGCGGTGAGTGACGAAGCGCCGCGAAGCCGCTGCCGGTACAGACGACAACGCCGCCGCACCATGACAGCCCACGAAGGTCGCACGTCGCTCGCAGACGCACGACGAGCCCGTGTGCTCGCTCGAGGCCGCCGACGTCGGCCTGGACAACAACATAGGCACGCGTCCCTGCGCCGCCAAAGCGGTCGAGCATCTGCTTAATGGGCGCCATCGCTTCATCATTGGGTGCATCTTCAATGGCGAACACAATGCCATCGGCGGCACCGGCAACGCTGCCGGAATCATCCGCCTCCAAAACGACCGGGTGGGGGAGCACAGTGCCGGAAAGCTGTGCATAGGCGGCGATGGCATCCTGCAGGTCCCAGAGCAAAAACTCAAGATCGGCGCTCTCGGAAATACTGACAAACGCGATGTTATGCAGTGTTTTTGGTACATCGCCGCGTGCGGTCGTCTCCATGCCGCCTCCTTTCCGGTCGGTTTCCGTTTAGGTTACACCGTCCGGCGGCGCTCCGCCGCGCTATCCTAGTGCAACCCTCACGAAAGGAATGCCATGCGTCTGCCCATGAATACCTCGCTTGCCACGCTCAAGCCCTCCGGCATCCGTCGGATTAACGCACTCGCCGCGCAGCATCCGGGATGCATTGCGCTTGCGCTCGGTGAGCCCGATTTTCCCACGCCCGATGTGGTTAGCGCCGAGGTGACTGCTTCGTTGGACCGCGGCGACACGCACTATCCGCCCAACAACGGCCGCCCCGCCCTGCGCGAGGCACTGTCCGAATATATGGGTGACGCGGGTCTGGCGTTTTCCGCCGATGAGGTCATCCTGACCGACGGCGCGACCGAGGCCCTGTCGGCAACATTTATGGCTATGCTCAACCCCGGCGACGAGGTCATTATCCCCACGCCCGCCTTTGGCCTGTACGAGAGCATCGTCGTGGCCAACCACGCCAAGGCGGTCTTCTTGGATACGGAGCCTGCGCAATTTCAGATTGACGAGGATGCGCTTCGCGCCTGTGTGACCCCGGCGACCAAGGCCGTCGTTATCTGCTCGCCCAACAATCCCACGGGCTGCATTCTCAACGCGGCATCGCTCGACGTCGTGGCGCGCGTGGCAGAGCAGGCGGGCATCTACGTAGTCTGCGACGACGTATACAACCGTCTGGTCTATGTGGATGGCTACGAGCGCTTTGCCCAGCGCCATCCGGAGCTGCGCGACCAGACGGTGGTCATCGAGAGCTTCTCCAAGCCCTGGGCCATGACCGGCTGGCGCTTGGGCTGGCTCGCAGCGGCAGCCCCCGTCATCGCCGAGATCGCAAAGGCTCACCAATACTTAGTATCGAGTGCTGTCTCCTTCGAAATGGACGCCGCAGCCCGAGCCCTCACCGTCGACCCAGCCCCCATGCTCAAAGTCTACCGAGCCCGCCGCAAACGCGTGCTCGCAGCTTTAGATGCCATGGGCCTGGACGTCGTAGAGCCCGCAGGCGCCTTCTACGCCTTCCCCAGCATCAAAAAGTTCGACCTAACAAGCGAAGCCTTCTGCATCAAAGCCATCAAAGAAGCCAACGTAGCCCTAGTCCCCGGAGACTGCTTCGGCACCGAAGGCCACATCCGCCTCAGCTACTGCGTCTCCGACCAAGATTTGGACGAAGGCCTCCACCGCCTGTCCACCTTCATTTCGACTTTGTAGTCCTCAGGGATGCAACACATCAGCCCACCGACCCAAGCATTATGAGTGGGGGCGTCAGCCAACGAAAACCCGGGCTGCCCAAAGTCAACGCAGGCACGCGCCGCCGAAGGCCAGGCGCAAGGTTTTCGTAGATTCCGCA
>URTP01000079.1 GCA_900550835.1 uncultured Collinsella sp.
GCCCCTGCGCGTCCCGCGCTGCCCCCAAAGAGGTACGTTTCCCCATATAAAACCTGCCAAAATAAACCTGTCCCTTTTTGGTAGGTGGGAAATGGGTAATACTAAAGAGTTATCCGACCAGATGGGAATTAATCGATGGCCTATATCGAATTCAAAGACGTCATCAAGGCATACGGCGAGGGCGACGCCCGCATCCACGCGCTCGACGGCGCGAGCTTTACGGTCGAGCGCGGCGAGCTCGCCATCATTTTGGGTGCTTCGGGTGCCGGCAAGACTACGGCCCTCAACATTCTGGGCGGCATGGATACGGCAACTTCCGGCACCGTGACGGTGGACGGGCGCGACGTGAGCTCCGCCAACGAGGCGCAGCTCGTGGAGTACCGCCGCGCCGACGTCGGCTTTGTCTTCCAGTTCTACAATCTGGTTCCTAACCTGACGGCGCTTGAGAACGTCGAACTCGCGGCGCAGATCTGCCCCGATTCGCTCGATGCCGAGCAAACGCTTCGTCAGGTTGGCCTGGGCGAGCGCCTGGGCAACTTTCCGGCGCAGCTTTCGGGCGGCGAGCAGCAGCGCGTATCCATCGCCCGCGCGCTGGCCAAGAATCCCAAGCTGCTTTTGTGCGACGAGCCTACGGGTGCACTCGACTACAAAACCGGCAAGCAGATCTTGCAGCTGCTACAGGACACTTGCCGCAAGCAGGGCATTACGGTCATTATTATCACCCACAACTCTGCACTGGCGCCCATGGCCGATCGCCTGATTCGCTTTAAGAGCGGTCGCGTGGAGAGCGAGACGGTCCAGCAAAATCCCGTGCCTATCGAGACGATCGAGTGGTAGCGCCCATGGACCAGGACCGCCAAAACAGCCAGCGCCGCGACGCGCAGAACACGGAGCGCGAGCAGGATTTTACGACCTACCGCACCGCCCAAAGCTCAAACGATATGGTGCCGACGGTTTTTCGCCGTGGCATCTACCGCACGATTCGCGGCAGCCTCAAACGCTTCTTGTCTATCGTTGTGATCACCGCGCTTGGCGTGAGCGTGATGTGCGGCCTTAAGGCGGGCTGCGAGGACCTGTGTGATTCGGTCGACGCCTATTTTGACCAGCAGAATGTCTATGACATCAACGTGCAGTCGACCTATGGTCTGACCGATGACGATCTTGCTGCCATTCAAGAGGTCGATGGCGTCGAGACGGCCGAGGGCATCTACACCGAGACCGCCTACACCGCCGTGGGTACAACGCGCGAGCGCGTGGTCGTGCAGAGCCTTTCCAAAGAGAATATTGACCAACCGGTGCTAGTACGCGGCGAGCTGCCCGAGACTTCGGGCGAAGTGGCAGTGACCTCACGTTTTTTGAAGGCTTCGGGCAAGAAAATCGGCGATACGGTGAGCTTTGCCGCCAACGATGCGAGCTCGTCGAACCAAAGCGCCAAGGACCAGTTTGCCGATGGGGACTACACCATCACGGCCGAGGTTCTCGATCCTACCGACGTGAGCTCCGACTCGACCGTCAACGCCTTTCGCGCTGCTTCGACTGCGGACTACAAGTTCTACGTGGGCGAGGATGCCGCGACATCTTCTTCCTACTCCGCTGTCCACGTGGTCGTCGAGGGAGCCAAGAGCCTCAACTCCTATTCGGATGCCTACTCGGCAAAGATCAATGAGGTCAAGGGCAATATCGAGAAGATCCGCGAGGAGCGTGAGAAGGCGCGCGCCCAGGAGCTGACGGTCGACACACCGGCGAGCTTGGACGCGGCTGAGCGTCAGGCGAATATGGTCTTTGGGATCGAGCAGGACAACATTAATCGCATGGCCGAGGGCAGTGAGGAACGCGTCCAAGCTCAGGCCGAGTTGGACCAGCGCCGCGCCGCCGCCGATCAGCAATTCGCCGATGCCCGCGCCGAGCTTTCCAATCTGGGCGAATGCACTTGGTACATCCAGGACCGCGGTAACATCGCAAGCTACTCGAGCGTCGAGAGCGACAGTTCTTCGATCGAGGCCATCGCCACCGTGTTCCCGTTTATCTTCTTTATCGTCGCCGTGCTCATCAGCCTCACCACCGCCACGCGCATGGTCGAAGAGGAGCGCACGCTTATTGGCCTGTACAAAGCACTCGGCTATTCGCGCGGACGCATCCTGTCCAAATACGTGGACTACTCGCTGTGGGCGTGTCTGATCGGTGGCGTGCTTGGCAATATCATCGGATTTGTGGGTCTGCCGCTGTTCCTGTTTACGGTGTTCGACGACATGTACTCGCTGCCCCAGATGCTGCTTTCGTACGACATCGTGTCATCGCTCGTATCGGTGGCGTTGTTTACCGTGGGCGTGGTGGGCGCCACGATTATCGCCTGCCGCCACGAGATGGCTGAGACCCCGGCCTCGCTCATGCGCCCCAAGGCCCCGCGCGCCGGCTCGCGCATTCTGCTCGAGCGCATCGGCTTTATCTGGCACCGCATGGGCTTTTTGAACAAGGTCGCTGCACGCAACTTATTCCGCTACAAAAAGCGCGCCTTTATGACCATCTTTGGCATTGCGGGCTGCACGGCGCTTGTGATTTGCGGTATGGGCATCCGTGATACGTCGGTCGCGTTGTCGCCCAAGCAGTACGGGCATATCACGCGCTATGACCTGCTGGCGGTTGCCAATCCCGATGATTTTTCGCAGACGTGCGCGGCACTGGCTGAGCGCAGTGCAGCCAATGATTCCAACGTGACTGTGACTTCGACGCTGCCGATTATGACCGACAACGTCACCTTTACGTTTGGCGGTAAGAGCGAGACTGTGCAGCTGATCGTGGTGCCCGATGACCGCACGAACGACCTGGATGACTACGTGCGCCTAGAGGACGAGTCCAAAGAACCGCTCGCCCTGCGTGACGGAGACGTGTATTTGAGCAAGAGCTCTCAGCTGGTGCTGGGGATCAAGCCGGGTGACACGGCTCACGTCCAGGATTCGTCGCTCAATGTTGCCAAGGTCAAGGTTAGCGACATTTCGCTTAACTATCTGGGCAACACGCTTTATATGACGCAGGGCACCTATGAGCGCGCGTTCGGTCGAAGCGCGCGTCTTAACGGCATCTTTGTGCTGCTTAAGGGCTCGTCGGCCGACCAGATTGCGTTTACCAACCGTCTTAAGAGCGATGGTTGGATTACGCTGTCGAGTACCGCCGAGCATTGGGAAAACTATGAGGCAAACTTTACGATTATCAATTCGGTCGTGGTGCTTGTGACCTTTATGGCGGCGTGCCTGTCGTTTGTGGTGGTATTCACGTTGTCTAACACCAACATCTCGGAGCGCGAACGCGAGCTGGCGACTATCAAGGTGCTGGGCTTCCGTCGTGGTGAGGTACACCACTACGTTAACAAGGAGACGCTGATCCTCACGGCGATTGGCGCCGCGCTGGGCGTGCCGCTGGGTGGCCTGCTTGCCGAGAGCTTTACGTACATCCTGCAGATGCCGTCGCTGTACTTTGACGTCGAAGTCGAGCCGCTGAGCTACGCGCTTGCCGTGGTGCTTTCCTTTGGCTTTACGATCATCGTCAACCTCGCTACCAATCGCACCCTCAACAAGATCGACATGGTCGGCGCCCTCAAGAGCGCCGAGTGACCTGCCAAAAAGGGACAGGTTTATTTTGGCAGGTTTTATCTGGGCGAACGCCGGACAACCATTAGGTGGCCCGGCGTTCGCCCCGTTTTGCTGGGGATGTCTGTCGTTCAGTGCTCTTACTGGCCAATCCAGTGTTGCGCATAGCTCTTAATGTCCTCGGTAAAACCGTCAAGGTCGTCAAGGGTGATCACGCTGTCGATAAGCAAATTGGCTATCTCGCGGTGCATTGTGCTGCGGCGAATGTCGTTTGCAATTACGCCTGAGGACAGCTTGTCTCTATTGAGGCGCTCTTCTAGTGTCCAAAATCTACTGGACGCTTCGCTGTCGCCGTTCAGCATCTCAACGTACTGGGCGATGAGCTTTTCCATATAACGTTCTTGCCATTGAGGAAGCATTTTCTTAAATAGCTTCCAGTCGCTTTCGGCTACGTCGCGCATATGTCCTCCGCTCGTCAAACGGGCTTTCCATTTGCCTTTCATTCTATTTGGTTTTCGCTCACAGGCGTGGATGAGAGGCTCTCTTTAGCCTTCGAGATTGGGCTTGTATGGGTCGTATGCCACAAAATGGGCCTATCTACTACGTTTGCTACCACACCCTCGACCGTGACAAAGATTATGAAATTAAAACCGCAGGTAGATGGCTTGCCAGTTTTCGGAAAAGGCGGGTATGGTCGGCCCTCTCGAGTTAAACGTAGTAAATAGGCCCTTTTCTTGGCGCGCGGTCAGCTCAATGCTAATCTCCGTGCCGGAACTGACCCAGTTGTTTGTAAGTTGCGGTGATATACGGACTGTTTGGCGCTTTGGAGCTTCAAAACAGTCCCTATCTCACCGCAACTTAGGAGAAGGGCGGGGGCGGTTGGGTGCTGGTGGGTCGGAGCGTGTTAGGCCTGTTTGCGGTGCTTCCATTGTTTGCGGCACCAGCGCATGAGCGCCTTTATGACGGGAATCGTGATGAGGATGATCCATGCAGGATGGGGCTGTCCCAAACAGAGCCACATGTAGAGGAACCAAGCGATGGCGGCTGCCGGGTAGATGGCCTCGATCAGCTTAGACAGGTGGCGCCGATCGATGAAGTCACCAATCGCGTAGTAGACGGGAACCAAAAAGACGAGGAAGAGTCCCGTAGCCCATGTGCCGTAGACAATGCCGAGCACCAGATAGGCGAGAGCGACAAGTGCGGGGAAGGGAAACTTGTTCCACGCACGACCGACCTTGGTGTGGAAATGTTTGCCATGATGGTCGAGCTTGTCGTGTGCTTCCTTCCAGCTGGAAAACGTCTCACCGTCGATGGTGACGGTGCCGTCGTCATTGGTGCGCACGCTATGTCCATCGTCCTCAAGCGTATCGATATGCACGCCGCCCGGCCCCACATGCACCTCTTCGCCCTTGCGCTCGTTGGTCACATGGATGCCACTCCAGCCAACATGGACCTCTTCGCCTTTGTTGGGATCGATAACGTGGATGCCGCGCGCGAGGGAAATATCGACAAGTGGTTTGTTGCCGCAATCGGCGTGCTCGGCAGAACCCTCAGCCTCGTCAGCCACATCCGCCGTCTCGGTGTCGGCGTTACCGTCCTTCAGGTCGTCGGCATCGTTGGCCGCCTCCCCATACAGCAGCTCATCCAGCGACACGCCATACAGCGCGGCGAGCGCAATAAGGTTATCGGTATCGGGAGAGGATTCGCTGCGCTCCCATTTACTGACAGCCTGACGACTCACACCCAGCTGGGCGGCAAGCGCCTCCTGAGAAAGCCCGGCAGCCTTGCGGCGATCGACGAGCCGCTGTGCCATCGCAAGATCCATGACAGTTCCTTTCATGTGGTGACCGTAATCGAATGAGCCGAGTATGCCGAGAACAACCGGTAGCGACCACCATTTCTAGTTAGAATCTGCCCCAACCCTACCGCAACTACCGGTAGCAACCCCTAACGACCAGCCATTTCAGGACAAATGTCAGTGCTACTCTCAGCTAAGAGCCTGCAACATCCCAAAATCTCAGCCCACGCACCCGCAGCAAGAAGACGAATAGCCTCGGCCTCCCTAGTTACCGCAGGAGGCCTCAGGGCTTACATCCCAAATCTTTCCGCAGGACGGAAGGACCCCGCCGCGCGAAGCGCACGGCGGGGTCCTGACATGTCCGAGGACGATTTGGGATGTAAGCCCTGGGGTCTCCGATGAGAGCAGTTTCGGCCGAGGCTATTCGTCGCCGAAGCTGATGCCCAGCGCCTTGGCCTCGCGCACCAGGTCGCTCTGGGGGTCGACAAACTTGAGCTTGCCGGCGACCTCCTCGAGCGGCATGTGGCACATCTTGCCGTCACGCAGGGCAATCATGTAGCCAAACTCGCCGCGTAGGCACCCCAGTGCCGCCTCGACGCCGCACTGGGTCGCAAAGATGCGGTCCTGGGCGTCGGGTTGGCCGCCGCGCTGCGTGTGGCCGGGGATGGCGACGCGGGCCTCGCGACCAGTCTTGGCCTCGATCTCCTTGGCGATGTCGTAGACGATCGACGGACTCGTGCGCTCGGCGAGCTTTTTCTTGTACTCCTTCTTGGGCAGCGCCGCGTCCTCCTTGGAGATAGCGCCCTCGGCGACGGCTACGATGGTAAAGCGGCTGCCGGTCTCCATGCGATGCTCGATGGTCTTGATGACGTTGTCCATGTCGTAGGGGATCTCGGGAATCAAGATGACGTCCGCGCCGCCCGCGACGCCGGCATACAGCGGAATCCAACCGACCTTGTGGCCCATGATCTCGATGACAAACACGCGGCCGTGACTCGAGGCAGTGGTGTGGATGTCGTCGATGCACTTGGTGGCGACGTCGATGGCGCTCGTAAAGCCAAAGGTCATCTCGGTGCCCCAGGTGTCGTTGTCGATGGTCTTGGGCAGGGCGATAACGTTGAGGCCCTCTTCGCGCAGGCGGTTGGCAGTCTTGGTGGAGCCGTTGCCGCCCAGCATAAACAGGCAGTCGAGCTGCAGCTTGTGATAGGTGTGGACCATCGCCGGCACCTTCTCGACGCCATCGGCCTCGGGAATATCCAGACGCTTGAACGGCGTGCGGCTCGTGCCCAAGATGGTGCCGCCGCGGGTGAGGATGCCGCTAAAATCGGCGGGCGACATGACGCGGAACCTGCTGTAGATAAGGCCCTGGTAGCCGTCCTCAAAACCATAGATCTCGATAGGCTCTTCGCTATTGGTCATGAGTGTTTTGACGATGCCACGCATGGTGGCGTTGAGCGCCTGGCAGTCGCCGCCACTGGTAAGAAGACCGATCCTGAGCATGATGAATCCTTCCGGGCAAGTTATAACATGCGCATAAGTTTACCCCCGCACACTGTTGATACAGGGGTAAAACGTGTTAGCTCAAATGTATAGAAATGTAAGCAGCGTCAGGCGAGCGTAAGGACGACGGGCCTGGCTCCTTACAACGCGAAGGCGTCGACGTCGCCCCAATGGCGGCGCAGCGTGATGGCGGCAGCGGGCTCGGTGTTGTCAAAGACGACCGACCACTGCGTGTTGCTGGTGATGTCTTCCGGATTGGGCTCTTGCGCTGCAGCGCGTAGGGCCTTCCAAGCGACTGCCTCGTCTTGGGCGCCGGCATGGGTGTCGAGGACATCGGCGATTGCGACGGCGCGCTCTTTACCATGGCCCAGCTCGCCATTCTTTTGGTTGGGCAGCACTTCGTCGCCATAGCAGGCGTAGAAGTTCGTAACCTGGCGTACAGGAGTCGCTTTGAAAGCGCGGTCCGGATCGCGCGGATCCCACTCTACTACGCGCGCGTCACCGGCGGCGTCGTTGATAAAGAAGTGGTAATCGCGTCCTGCCATGGCGTGCATGTCGTAGGCGGAAAGCAGGTCGACAGCTTCTTGCGTGGTGGCGGCACGGTCGAGCACCAGACGGATGGCGAGCGAGGTATTGATGACGGGGCGCTGCGTGTCCTGGTCACAGGGTTTGGAATCCAGGGTGAGCACGGCAATGGACACGCCACATTCGTTGACGCCGTCGAGCTGGGCAAACGGGCCCATGAGTGCGGCGGCGCGTCCGGCGACGGAGTCAAGCGGAGTGTTATCGCCCAGGTTGTTAAGGGCGGCAAACCCGATGGAGGCATAGCCGCCGCGTGGGTGATTGCGCACCAGCAGCGCCGAGGTGTCGTCCTTAAAGTCGTAATTGCGACCGGTACGCACGCGGCCTTCGGCATCTACGGCGACAAAAGCGCTGCAGGCAAACTGGGGCGCCTGGACATGTGCCGGCACACCGGGCAGCACCTGCGCCACCACGGCATCGATGTAGGCCTGGTCATCGCGCACGCCAGCGGCGATGATGCGATCAAGATCGTAGTCGTAGGCGATGTCGATTGCGTACAGGTCATAGCCATCCGTGTAGCCGGTCAAGCGTTTGAGTGACGCGGCGGACTTGATTTGTTTGTGATAAACGGTGCCGGTGGCAGCGGCAAGGCCGACGGCGACTCCCGCGACACCGCAGGCGATGGCAATGTTACGTGGCTTCATGACGGCTCCTTTCGTCCTGTTAGCGTAATTGTCGCAAAAGGAGTGCGGGCATGATGGCTCAACTTGGCGAGCGGCGCGGGATTAAACATGGAATGAAAGGCACGGCACTGGCGCGGCGGGGTATGCTGGAGGGGACCATCAACCCAGCGAAAGGGGAGAGCATGACGGATCAGGAAACGCCCGAGCGCGCGCATGTGACGGCCGATGATATCGAGGCCGCCAACGACCTTATCGACTTTATCGAGGCATGCCCCAGCATGTTCCATACGGCGGCGACCATTATGGCCGAGCTCGACGAGGCGGGCTTTACCTACCTGCCCGAGAATGCGGCGTGGGACATCGAACCAGGCGGGCGTTATTACACGCAGCGCAATACCTCGAGCGTTGTTGCCTTTAAGGTGGGCGAGGACCTGGCTGCTACGTGGGGCGAGGACGGCGTTGCCGGCGACTATCATTTTCAGCTCACGGCGTCGCACAGCGATTCGCCGACGTTTAAGGTCAAGGCCGTGCCTGAGCTTGACGGCGCGGGCGAGACGCTGCGCCTGAACACCGAGGCCTACGGCGGCATGATCGACTACACCTGGTTCGATCGTCCGCTGGCACTCGCGGGCCGCGTGTTGGTACGCGAGGGCGACCGCATTGAGAGCCGCCTGCTTGCCACCGAGCGCGAAGTCGCCATCATCCCGAGCCTTGCCATCCATATGAACCGTGGCGTTAACGAGGGCTTTGCTCCCAATCGAGCCGTCGACCTGTGCCCGCTCATCAGCGCTGATGACCTTAAGCAGGGCGACTTTGACGCCCTGATTGCCGACGAGCTGGATGTTGAGCCCGAGCAGATTCTGGGCCGCGATTTGTTCCTGGTCAACCGCCAGGATGCGCGCATTTGGGGCTGGGCCGACGAGTTTATCTCGACGCCCAAGCTCGACGACCTGGCCTGCGCCTACACCTCGCTGCAGGCATTTTTGGGTGCCGAGAATGCGCACGACGTTTCGGTCTTCTGCTGCTTTGATAACGAGGAGGTTGGCTCCGAGACCAAGCAGGGAGCCATGTCGACGTTCTTGGCCGATGCGCTGCGCCGCATCAACGGATCGCTGGGCTTTGACGACGAGTCGTACCACCGTGCGCTTGCCGCTTCGATGCTTGTGAGCTGCGACAACGCGCATGCCGTACACCCCAACCACGCCGAGAAGTGCGACGCCCGCAACCAGGTTGTACTCAACGGCGGCATCGTCATCAAGGAGGCTGCCAACCAGCACTACTGCACCGATGCCTTTAGCCGCGCGGTGTTCCAGGCTATTTGCGATGACGCCGACGTACCCACGCAGGCCTTCGCCAACAGGAGCGATATGGCCGGCGGCTCCACCCTGGGCAACCTGTCGAACATGCAGGCGAGTATGCACGCTGTGGACGTGGGCCTGCCGCAGCTGGCCATGCACTCGAGCTACGAGACCGGCGGCGTACGCGACGTGATGTACGCCATCCGCGCTCTCACCGCTTTCTACGAGCGCGACCTCCATATCAACGGAGCCGAAAGCGTGGAGCTCTAAACCTGCCAAAAAGGGACAGGTTTATTTTGGCAGGTTTTATCTGGGCAAATGCCACAACGCCAACGGCAAGACGGAACTGCTAAGGCTTGCAGATGAAGCCGACGCCAGCGAAACGCCGCAGGTAGAGCGCACGCCAGCGA
>URTP01000080.1 GCA_900550835.1 uncultured Collinsella sp.
CGCGCTGGCAGCTGCCGATACCATGGCCGACTATCTCGGCCGCGCCCTGGCGCTTATTGCCAACGTGGTCGATCCCGAGATGTTCCTGATCGGCGGCGGTGCTTCCGCTTCGGCCGATGTCTACCTCGACAAGGTCCGCGAGCACTTTAAGCAGTACGCGCTCTCCGCCTCGCGTGAGACGCCCATTAAGGTCGCTTCGCTCGGCAACGACGCCGGCATCATCGGTGCCGCTTACGTAGCCCTGCGCGCCGCCGGTAAATAGCTGGTGCGGGGGCAGGTGGTGAGGGGGTAGGCCTCGCCTCAACGTTTGTCCCAAATTGCGCTGCGCCCCTTCCGTTTCAGAAGGTTCGGCGTCAGCGTGCTACCATAGACACGTATGAGTACACACACGCATATGGAGGAAACCCATGGCAAACGTTCTTGTCTTTGGTCACCAGAACCCCGATAACGACGCCATCATGAGCGCCGTCGTCCTGTCCCAGCTGCTCAACCAGGTTGAGTATGCCGGCAACACCTACGAGGCCTGCGCCCTTGGTCAGCTTCCGGCAGAGTCCGCCAAGCTGCTTGCCGACGCCGGCATCGCCGAGCCCCGCGTGATTGAGTCCGTCGAGGCCGGTCAGCTCGTCGTCCTCACCGACCACAACGAGTCCGCCCAGTCCGTCGCAGGCCTTAAGGACGCCACGGTCTTTGGCGTCGTCGACCATCACCGCATCGGCGACTTCGAGACCGCCGGTCCGCTGCACTACATCTGCCTGCCCTGGGGCTCCAGCTGCACCATCGTCACCAAGCTCGCCGACGTGCTCGGCGTTGAGCTTTCCGACGTCCAGGCCAAGCTGCTGCTCTCGGCCATGATGACCGACACGCTCATGCTCAAGAGCCCCACCACCACCGATGTCGACCGCGCCGTTGCCGCCAAGCTCGGCGAGCAGGTGGGCGTCGACCCGGTCAAGTTTGGCATGGAGGTCTTCCTCACCCGTCCGTCCGGCTCCTTCACCGCAGCCGAGATGGTCGGCAACGACATCAAGATGTTCGAGCCCGCTGGCAAGAAGCTGCTCATCGGCCAGTACGAGACCGTCGACAAGAGCCGCGCACTCGGCATGATCGACGAGATCCGCGAGGCCATGCGCGCCTACGCCGCCGAGAAGGGCGCCGACGGCATTGTCCTGTGCATCACCGACATCATGGAGGAGGGCTCGCAGGTCCTGCTCGAGGGCGAGACCGAGGCTGCTCAGAAGGGCCTGGGCATTGCTGACGAGCACGACGGCGTCTGGATGCCGGGTGTCCTTTCCCGTAAGAAGCAGGTCGCTGCCCCCATTATGGCCGCCTGCTAGGTTTAGTTGACCAAACGCCACGACCGGATCGCGGACGCCCCGCGCTCCGGTCGTTTTTTGTGCACGTCGCCGCGTCGTCTCTTGGACAGGCGTGCCTGTGCCGTTGAGCAAATAATGTTCAACCTGTGGTTCCGCTTTTCGGCCGCGCTTGCGCGCTTGTCGCGCAGGGTAGGCTAGATGCAAGCGTAATACGTTAGAGCGCGGCGCCGCCATCTGGGCGGGCCGTGCTTTTTTAAGACGGGAGCTTTCCCGTGAAAGGAGCCGCCCATGGCAGCAACTGAGCAGCTGTTCAATGTTCGTGAGCGCAAGCGCTTTGAACGTCACGACATCTGGGAGCGCATCGCCGAGAACGGCACCATTTCTGCCGCCGTCATGGTGATCGCCGCCATCGCCGCCGTCATCTGCGCCAATACCGATGCCTACGAGGCCATCCATCACTTTTTGGAGACCCCGCTGTATGTGGGTCTGGGCAACCTTACGGCTGGTCTCACCGTTGAGCTTTTCGTCAACGACTTCCTCATGGCGATTTTCTTTTTGTTGGTGGGCATTGAGCTTAAGTACGAGATGACGGTCGGCGAGCTCAAGAATCCGCGTCAGGCCATGCTTCCCATGTTGGCGGCCGTGGGCGGCGTCGTCGTTCCCGCCTGCATCTACCTGATCTTTAACCATGCCGGCGCCCGCAACGGTTGGGCCATCCCCATGGCAACCGATATTGCCTTTGCGCTGGGCGTGCTGTCGCTTTTGGGCAATCGCGTGCCCAACGGCGTGCGCGTGTTCTTCTCGACGCTCGCCATCGCCGACGACCTGATCTCCATCGCCGCCATCGCCATCTTCTACGGTCAGAGCCCCAATCCGTTTTGGTTGGGCGCCGCCGCGCTTGTGACCTGCGCGCTCGTGTGGCTTAACAAGACGCAGCATTACCGCCTTGCCCCGTATTCGGTACTGGGGCTGCTGCTGTGGTTCTGCATGTTCAAGAGCGGCGTACATGCCACGCTTGCTGGCGTCATCTTGGCCTTTACCATCCCGGCCAAGTGTGGCGTCAAGCTCGATAGCCTCACCGATTGGCTGGGCGAGTGCCTGCCGCTGCTCGATGACCGCTACGATGATGAGGCACACATCCTGGGCCAGCATGACTTTACCGTCTCGACAACCAAGGTCGAGCGCGTCATGCACCGCGTGACCCCGCCGCTTATCCGCATGGAGCGTCTGATCTCCACGCCGGTCAACTTTGTGATCCTGCCGATCTTTGCGTTCGTAAACGCTCAGGTTCGCTTAGTGGGCGTGGACATGAGCACGCTGCTCACCGACCCGGTGACGCTCGGCGTGTACTTTGGCATGCTGCTGGGCAAGCCGATCGGCATCTTTGGTATGACGTTTGCCCTGGTTAAGCTTAAGGCCTGCGAGCTGCCGCACAATGTCAACTGGCACATGATTGCCGGCGTGGGCATTCTGGGCGGTATCGGCTTTACCATGTCGATTCTCATCAGCGGCCTTGCCTTCCCGACGGCCCAGTTTGAGGTTCTTGCAGCCAAGGCCGCTATTCTCGCCGGTTCGGTCACCGCAGCCGTGCTCGGCATGATCTACATGAGCGTGGTCTGCAAGCATCCCTCGCCCAAAGACGAGTAAGGGCACATGCAAGTTTGAAAACGCCGCTTGTGAACACCATCACAGGCGGCGTTTTAGTCATTAGGGACGTACTTAAATGACGAGGTTTATTCCACGGTGCCGTAGACGGCGCCCCAGCCGTGGGCGGCCAAGGCGGAGTTGAGCTGGTCGCAAAGTGACTGGCGATCGTAATAGCCGGGCGGCAAAAGGTTCACGATTTCCATGAGGTCGGGCGCCAGGTCCAAGATTTCGGCCTGTACGATCAGATCCAGGCGGTCGATGGCGTGGCGGTCGTAAAACAGTCCGTCGACCAGGCGCTGCAAGTCGCCGAATTCCTCGGCCTGAAACGATCCGTACTCCATAGTGCCTCCTTGGGCGCCCCACGCCGGCATGCGCGGCGATTCGTAATTGATTGCGATGAACTTAATCTATCACGGCTTCATAACGTTGCGACGATGGCGGTCTATACTTAGACGAACTGCAACGTACCGCTTCGCGAAAGGTCGCACCCCATGCAGACGATCTACCAGAAGATGGAAACCACCGAACTCGATGCCGCCATCGAGGCGCTCAAAGCCGAGGTCGCCGAGGTCAAGGCCAAGGGCCTGGCGCTCGACATGGCCCGCGGCAAGCCGTCGCCCTCCCAGGTGGACATCTCTCGACCCATGCTCGATATCCTCAATGCCGATGCCGATCTGCATGACGGCAACGTCGACTGCTCCAACTACGGCTGCTTTGAGGGCATTCCCTCGGCACGCAAGCTGGCGGGGGAGTTCCTGGGTTGCCCTGCCGAGCAGACGCTCGTGCTGGGTTCGTCGAGTTTGCTGATTGAGCACGACATCGCCGGCATGTTCTGGCGCTGTGGCTCGTGCGGCAGCGACCCTTGGGAGGCTTACGAGGCAGCGCACGACGGCAAGAAGGTCAAGTTCCTGTGCCCCGTTCCCGGCTACGATCGCCACTTTGGCATCACCGCCGACTTGGGCATCGAGAACGTCCCCGTCGCGATGACCGACAATGGCCCCGACATGGACGAGGTTGAGCGCCTGGTTGCCGCCGACGATTCCATCAAGGGCATCTGGTGCGTGCCCAAGTATTCTAACCCCACGGGCATCACCTTTAGCGAGGACACTGTGCGCCGCCTGGTCGAGATGCCCACGGCCGCGCCCGATTTCCGCATCTTTTGGGACAACGCTTACTGCGTGCACGACCTGTACGACGAGACCGACGAGCTCGCAAATATCTTTGACCTCGCTCGCGCGGCGGGCACCGAGGATCGCGTGGTGGCCTTTGCCTCGACGTCCAAGATCACCTTCCCGGGCGCCGGCATCGGCTTTATCGGTGCGAGCCCCGCGGTCATCGCCGAGTTCTCCAAGCGCCTGAAGGCCGGTCTTATTAGCGCCGATAAGCTCAACCAGCTGCGTCACGTGCGCTTCCTTCCCACCATCGAGGCGGTCAAGGAGCACATGAAAAAGCATGCCGAGTTCCTGCGCCCGCGCTTTGAGGCCGTTGAGCGTAAACTCACCGAGGGCTTGGGCAACACGGGTTGCGCCACTTGGACTCATCCCCATGGCGGCTACTTTGTGAGTTTCGATGGCCCCGAGGGCTCGGCCCAGAAGGTCGCCGCGCTTTGTGCCGACCTGGGCGTCAAGCTCACGCCGGCTGGTGCCACCTGGCCTTATGGCAAGGATCCGCGCGACACCAACATCCGCATCGCGCCGAGCTATCCCACGGTCGAGGACCTGGAGGCCGCGCTCGATGTGCTGGTGCTGGCCGTCAAGCTCGTCGCTGCCGAGCTTGCGCGTTCCGAGCGCGCCTAACGCGTAGGACCCCGCAAGTCCGCGCCTAGTACTATCCGCACTTTCGATACGTAAAGGAGCGTATACATGGATTTGGGTATTTCCACCAACCCCACGCCAGAGCTCTACACCATTAAGGTGACCGGTGAGATCGATATCTCTAACGCCGATAGCCTGCGCAATGCCATCGACCTGGCGCTCGAGCAGCCCACTGAGGCCGTTGAGCTCGATTTTGCCCAGGTGAGCTACATCGATTCGACGGGCATTGGCGTGCTTGTGGGCGCCGCACACCACGCAGCTGATCATGGTAAGCGTTTTAGCTGCGTCAACGTGCAGCCCCCGGTGATGCGCGTGGTTCAGCTGTTGGGCGTCGACCAGGAGATTTCGATCACCGCTGCATAATCTTTGCCCCCAAAAGGGCGTGCCGTTTGGCATATGTTTGTGATGCGCTCGGACGTTTTGGCGTCCGGGCGCTATACTTGACCGAATGAATAGACGAGTTCCGGCCGAATGGCGCGGTGCGGGCTCGACTCACATCGAGCCTTGGAGGTATGTGTGTTTGGTATTGGAGAGGGTGAGCTCGCGATCATCGTGGTCTTCGGCTTTTTGCTGTTTGGCCCGGATAAGCTCCCGCAGATGGGCCGCACGATCGGCCGTGCTATCCGTCAGTTCCGCGAGACGCAGGAAAAGATGACGGCCGTTGTTCAGTCCGAGATTATCGATCCGGTGAGCGAGGCCGCGTCGGCCCCGGTCAAGCCCAAGAAGACTGCTGCGACCGACGACGATTCCGATGCGGACGAGGATGCCGCCGAGACGGCAGCGCCCGCCAAGAAGGAGACCTTTGCCGAGCGTCGCGCCCGTCTTGCTGCCGAGAAGGCCGCAAGCGAGGGCGCTGCTGAGGGCGAAGGCGCTGTTGATGAGGCCGAGGGTACAGAGCCTGCTGCTGCCGTCGAGCCCGAGCCTGCTGCAGAGCCCAAGCCCGAGCCGGCAGAGCCCACGACGGCTGACCTCTACGCTCGTCGTCCCCGCAAGCGCAAGGCCGTCGTCGACCAGCTCGCTCGCGAGCTCGAGGTCGAGGACGATGCCGAGGCTGCTGCCGCCGACGCCCCGAAGGGAGGCGATGAGTAATGCCGATCGGACCTGCGCGCATGCCGCTCTTCGATCACCTGGGAGAGCTCCGTCGCCGCCTGACCATCGTGGTCGTTTCGGTGTTTGCCGCCGCCATCGTGCTGTACTTTGCCACGCCCGTGGTGCTCGATATTCTTGAGGACCCCATCCGCTCCTTTGTGCCGGACGGTAAGTTTTACATCACCACCACGCTCGGCGGCTTTGGCCTGCGCTTCTCGCTTGCCATCAAGATGGCCGTGGTCATGTGCACGCCCATGATCATCTGGCAGATTCTGGCATTTTTCCTGCCGGCACTGCGCCCCAACGAGCGCAAGTGGGTTGTGCCCACGGTGCTCGCCTCGACGGTGCTGTTCTTCCTGGGTGCCATCTTCTGCTACTTCATCATCATCCCGGCGGGCTTTGAGTGGCTCATCGGCGAGACCTCGGCTGTCGCTACGGCGTTGCCCGATCTGGAGAACTACGTCAACATGGAGCTGCTCTTTATGATCGGCTTTGGTGTGGCGTTTGAGCTGCCGCTCATCATCTTCTACCTGTCCGTTTTCCACATCGTGTCCTATGCGGCCTTCCGCAGCGCCTGGCGCTACGTGTACGTAGGCCTGCTCGTGGGTTCGGCTGTGATTACGCCCGACGGCTCGCCCGTTACGCTGGGTCTCATGTATGGCGCCCTGCTCTCGCTCTACGAGATTTCGCTCGCCATCGCTCGCGTGGTCATTACCGCGCGCGAGGGCAAGGAGGGCCTGTTCGTGAGCCGTCTGGACCTGTTCTCGGACGACGAGGACGACGAGGAGTAAATCGGTATGCACGAGGTTGGCATTGTCAACGGCATACTCGATACAGTGATTCGCGCGGCGCGTGGGGCGGGGGCCTCGCGCGCCGTTTTGGTAACGCTTCGTATCGGGGATATGACCGAGGTCGTGCGCGAGGCACTCGACTTTGCGTGGGAGACGTTTCGCGATGAGGACCCGCTCACGCGCGGCTGCGAGCTTGCCGTGGAGGAGGTCCATCCACAAAGCGAGTGCCTGGACTGCGGCGAGGTCTTTGAGCACGACCGTTTCCATTGTCGCTGCCCCCAGTGTGGCGGCGCCAACGTGCGCCTGCTGCACGGCCGCGAGCTCGATATCGCAAGTATCGAAATCGAAACCCCCGACGATTAGCCCGCTAGCCATCTAATGATGGGGTATAAAGGGGCCAAAGTAAGGAGCGCTAAGTATGGCCGAGAAAACGATTGATATCGCGTCGCCGATCCTGTCGCGCAACGAGCGCCTGGCAGATCAGCTGCGTCAGCGATTTAATGAGGCAGGCACCTACGTGATCAATGTGCTGTCGAGCCCCGGCTCGGGTAAGACCACCACGATTCTGGGCACCAACGAGCGCCTGCGTGACAAAGCCGGCCTGCGCTGTGCCGTCATCGAGGGCGATATCGCCTCGGATGTCGATGCCATCACCATGAAGGAAGCCGGCATGCCCGCCATCCAGATCAACACGGGCGGCCTGTGCCACCTCGAGGGCAACATGATCATGGAGGCCGTCGACGCCTTCGACCAGGCTGTGGGTCTGGAGAACATCGACGTCATCTTTATCGAAAACGTGGGCAACCTGGTCTGCCCGGTCGACTTTGACCTGGGCGAGAACCTGTCCATCATGATTCTCTCGGTGCCCGAGGGCGACGACAAGCCCATCAAGTACCCGGGCATCTTCCAACACGCCGGCGCGCAGCTGCTCAACAAGGTCGACGTGGCTCCGGCTTTCGATTTTGACATGGATAGGTATACTAAGACACTCGATGACCTCAATCCGCAGGCGCCGCGGTTTGCCGTGAGCGCGCGCAAGGGCGAGGGCATGGATGCCTGGTGCGATTGGCTCATCGGGCAGATTGAGCAAGCAAGGGCGTAAGTCGGCCGCCATACGGGCGGGCGTAGCCGCAGAGATACGAGATAGGAGCCTCTTTTGAAGCTCATCATCGCCGAGAAAAACGACGCCGCGCGTCAGATTGCCGAGCGTCTGTCCACGGGCAAGCCCAAAAAGGACAAGGTGTACAACACCGCCATCTACCGTTTTGAGTGGAAGGGCGAGGAGTGCGTGACGATCGGCCTTGCCGGTCACATCCTTGCGCCCGATTTTTGCGACAGCGTGCTGTTCGATAAAAAGCTGGGCTGGTATTCGGTCACGGAGGACGGTGAGATGCTGCCGGCCGATATGCCCGATGGCTTGGCCCGCCCGCCGTACGACACCAAGCGCAAGCCGTTTCTTGCCGACGGCATCTCCATCAAGGGCTGGAAGCTCGAGAGTCTGCCCTATCTCACCTGGGCACCCGTCATTAAGCTGCCGGCCGAGAAGGAACTCATCCGCTCGCTCAAGAACCTCGCCAAAAAGTCCGACAGTGTCATCATCGCCACGGACTTCGATCGCGAGGGCGAGCTGATCGGTTCGGACGCCCTCAACAAGGTGCGCGAGGTGGCGCCCGACTTGCCGGTCGCCCGCGCCCAGTATTCTTCGTTTACCAAGGCCGAGATCACGCAGGCCTTCGATAACCTTGTCTCGCTCGACCAGAACCTGGCCGACGCCGGCGAGAGCCGTCAGCACATCGACCTCATTTGGGGTGCAGTGCTCACGCGCTACCTGACGCTCGCCAAGTTTGGCGGCTTTGGCAACGTGCGTTCCGCCGGCCGCGTGCAGACGCCGACGCTTGCCCTGGTGGTCGAGCGCGAGCGCGAGCGCATGGCGTTTGTGCCCGAGGACTATTGGCAGATTCGCGGCATGGGCGCCGCGCAAGGCGCTGCCGAGGACGATCGCTTTAAGATCGCGCACAAGACGGCGCGCTTTACCGACAAGGATGCTGCTGAGACGGCGTACGGTCACGTTGACGGCGCTACGACGGCACCCGTCGCCGCGGTGACCAAGCGCTCGCGTAAGCAGCAGCCGCCCACGCCGTTTGCGACGACCTCGCTGCAGGCTGCCGCCGCGGCCGAGGGCATCTCACCTGCGCGTACCATGCGCATCGCCGAGTCCCTCTACATGGCCGGTCTCATCAGCTACCCGCGTGTCGACAACACCGTGTATCCCGCGACGCTCGATCTGGGCGCCGTGGTGAGCGACCTGGCAAAGATCAACCCGGCGCTGGCGCCCGTGTGCAAAAAGGTGCTCGCCGGCCCCATGAAGCCCACGCGCGGCAAGGTCGAGACCACCGACCACCCGCCTATCTACCCCACGGGCGAGGGCGATCCGTCCACGCTCGACGGCGGCCAGCGCAAACTCTATGACCTCATCGCCCGTCGCTTCCTGGCAACGCTCATGGGGCCCGCGACCATCGAGAACACCAAGCTCGAGCTCGATGTGAACGGTGAGCCGTTCGTGGCTTCGGGCGACGTGCTCGTGACCCCGGGCTTCCGCGAGGCATATCCGTACGGTCTCAAGCGCGACGAGCAGATGCCGCCGCTTGAGCAGGGCGACACGGTCGACGTGTTCGACATTAAGCTCGAGGCCAAGCAGACCGAGCCGCCCGCGCGCTACAGCCAGGGCAAGCTCGTGCAGGAGATGGAAAAGCGCGGCCTGGGCACCAAGTCCACGCGCGCGAGTATCATCGAGCGCCTGTATGCCGTGCGCTATCTCAAAAATGATCCCGTTGAGCCGAGCCAGCTGGGCATCGCCATCATCGACGCGCTGTCGCAGTTTGCCCCGCGCATCACGAGCCCCGATATGACCAGCGAGCTCGACGGCGACATGACCCGCGTGGAGCGCGGCGAGGACACCGAAGAGCATGTCGTGACGCACTCGCGCGCGCTGCTGGCCGGCGTGCTCGACGAGCTGCTCAAGCATACGCAGGAGCTGGGCGACGCCATCAGCGACGCCGTCACGGCCGATGCGCGCGTGGGCGCCTGCCCCAAGTGCGGCAAGGACCTGGTTATGAAGACGAGCGCCAAGACCCGC
>URTP01000081.1 GCA_900550835.1 uncultured Collinsella sp.
GGGCGATCCAGGCCGATTTGGGCGCCCTGCTCTCGGCGGCGCGGACGGCGAAGGTATTTAAGCCTCCTTGTTAGTCTCTTTGAGATATTCCCCGTCGCCCACGGGCTCTAACCACTCGTTGGAGGCCTCCTCGCCCGGAACCTCCAGCGCGAGATGGGAGAACCAGCTCTCGGGCGCGGCTCCGTGCCAATGTTTCACACCCGGGGCGATGTTGACCACATCGCCAGGGCGCAGCTCCTGTGCCGGTTTACCCCATTCCTGGTAGAACCCTCGACCAGCCACGCAGATGAGAATCTGTCCGCCGCCGTTTTTGGCGTGGTGCACGTGCCAGTTGTTGCGGCAGCCGGGCTCGAACGTCACGTTGTAGACGCCAACCTGCTCGGTTGATAGAGGCGCGAGGTAGCTTTGCCCGATAAAGTACTTCGCGAATGCGTCGTTGGGGGCACCGATGGGAAAGGCCATCTCGTTTTGGTGCTCGGCTTTTGCATCAGCGGCATCGTCATCCGCCCAGACCTCCTTCGCCATGCGAAAGGCCGCCCATGCCTTGGGCCACCCCGCGTAAAACGCGGCGTGGGTAAGGATTTCCGCTATCTCCGCCCTGGTTACACCGTTATTCTTTGCGGACATCAGATGGTATTGGAACGAGGAATCCGTCAGTCCCTGCGCCATCAGGGCCACCACCGTCACCACGCTGCGGTCTCGAAGGGAAAGCTCGCCCTCTCGGCTCCACACCTCGCCAAACAGCACATCGTCATTGAGCTGTGCGAATTTGGGGGCAAAGTCCCCTAGGGCATCTCTGCCTGCCGTCTGTTTAATTGCCATGATCGATCTCCCCCTGTCGATGGTTTAGGTGCAAATCTGTTTCCGCATTACGGAACACCCTTTGCAATCCCTGTTCTAATGACGAGAATGAAGGTAATACCTAAACCTGACTTTAGGTCAAGAAATGAATTCGAGATTGATTCGGAGGAGCCATGTACACAATCGGACAGGTGTCGGAGATGTTCGGCTTGCCCGCCTCAACGCTGCGCTATTACGACAAGCAGGGATTGTTCCCGGCATTGGAGCGGACGTCCGGCATTCGGCAATTCGGCGATACGGAACTCGAGGCGCTTCGGGTCATCGAATGCCTCAAGAAAGCGGGGATGGAGATCAAGGACATCCGTCTATTCATGGAATGGTGCGCGGAGGGTCCATCGACATACCCCAAACGCAAGGCCATGTTCGAGGAGCGGAAGGCCCACATGGAGCTAGAGATCGCGAACATGAACCGCGCGCTGGACATGCTGAAGTACAAATGCTGGTTCTACGGGCAGCTGAATCAGGGCGAGAATGAGACTGAGCTGAGGGCCATGATTCCCGACGGTTTGCCAGAAGATATCAAAGAGGCCTACGAGAACGCTCACGCTCGGTAGTACCAAAAACGCCCTTTTTAAACTCAACCATTGTTTAAGATGTCACAACTCGGACAACAAGACTGGTTGCCCCGGTACGCAACGGGAGGGTCGACGCGGCTGGCATCGACCCTCCCATTTCCCAAACGGCATAAAGCTACTTGCTCACAACCGAGATGCGCTGGGCGACGTGGTTACCGGACTCGATCTCATCGACCATGGCAATCGCATAGTCAGCGTACGAGAGCGTTGACTCGCCGCGGCTGTTGAGCGTGAACTCCTCGCCCGCCAAGATATACTCACCGGTGCGCCCGCCGTCGGCCTGGAAGTCAGCAGCAGGGGAAATGAAGGTCCACTTGAGGCCGTCCGTTTCGCGAAGGTGAGCAAGGACTTTGCCGGCCGCGGCGGACAGCGGCTTCCAGTCATCGGGGAAGTCCGGGCCCATATCGACGGTGACCGTATGCTCGGGGTTGACGAACAGCGAGCCCGCGCCACCCACTATGAGCAGGCGCACATCGGTGCCGACCAGCACATTAGCCAAGTGGATGCCAGCGTCGGTGATACCGGGGATGGTCTCGGGCGTCCAGCCGCCCACGGCGTCCACCACGGCGTCGAAGCCTTCGAGGTCTTCCGTCGTGAGCTCGAGTGCATCTTTGATGACGGAGTTCTGAGCGGCGGTCCTATTCTCGCCGCGCACGATGGCGGTCACGTCGAATCCGCGACGCACGGCCTCCTCAACGATGAGGCTGCCGGCCCTGCCGTTCGCTGCTACAACTGCGATTTTCTTGGTCATCATACTTTCCTTTCGACCTGCGGCACTCGCCGCCGCTTTCCTTGCGGCTCATACGATACGCGTCAAAGGTATATAATGGAAAGTAGGCACATAAAAGTGCTGTAAGCACCAAAAGGAAACTAATGTAAATGACGTGCATGATTGCAGACGGAGGTTTCGCGAATATGACGGCACCGACTTTGGAGGACCTGCCTGCCTGCCCAGTGGAGACAACGCTTTTACTCATCGGCAACAAGTGGCAGGTGCTCATCCTGCGCGAACTCTCGCTCAAAGGCACGATGCGCTTTAAGGAGCTGCAACGCTCGATCGGCAAGATTTCGCAGAAAGTTCTGACCAGCAACCTACGAACCATGGAGGAAACGGGACTCGTTCATCGAGAGGCATTCGCAGAAGTGCCCCCACGGGTGGAGTACTCGCTCACCGACCTGGGACAGACACTCAGACCCGTTCTTGACGCAATGAGAGCTTGGGGCGAGAACTACAAGGAGCAGCTCCGCGGCGGCGGGCTTCGATAAGTAGTTCCTACTGGTTACACGCCTACAGAAACCCCTCCGCCCTATCGCCATCACGGGAAACCCTCCTCCTTGGTTCTCGCCGCAAACGGCTTCGAGGCCGCGCTGGCGGTCCCGGCACGGCTGGAGTCGGCCCGCGCGAGCAGCGGAAAGGGACACACGCCCTTTACCAAGGTAGATTGCTGCTTTCGCTTCCCGTTCCTTCCGCAGTATTCTCAAGGCGGATGCGCGGCCCGCGCTCTTGGCGCCTAGGGGGCGTCGCCGTCACATCGTTTCATTCGCGCCTCTCTTTAGCGTTGGCAAGACGTCGGTTCGTGCCGTTCGGGTGCACGCAGGTTTTGATAATGCGCGCCATCTCATCGATAGGCGTTTCGCAGCCGCTCCGAATCCAGTCCTGTACCACGGCAGAGAGCCCATGCACATAAAAACTGATGACGAAGGCCCGCTGCTCGCTGGGATAGCCAAAGCGCTCCAACACTGGGTCGATGATGTGCTTCGCTAGGGCCTCGAATCGCTCCTGAGCTTGCAGCGTATGCCCGTTTGCGAGCATCGCGCGATAGATGGAGCAGCTGTCTTGGACGAACTCGAGGTAGGGCCTCAGATACTCGTCGGTTACGAAAACGAGCTCATCGAGGGAAGCCGTACGGATAGCCCCGATCGTGTCTGCGGCGCTTTGTTCAAAGCGCTCGAAGAACTTGGTGTTCACATGCTCCGAACACTCCTTCACGAGGTCAGGGACACCCTGGTAGTGAAGGTAGAACGTAGAGCGCCCCACCCCGGCCTTCTTGCAAATCTCCTTAACGGTTATGAACTCCGCGCCCTTGTTCTGCAGCAAGTCGAGCAAAGCCTCGTCCATAAGCTGCGCCGTCGTAAAGTATCTGCTCTGCTGCCTGTTCACCCAAGCCTGCCTCTCCCTGATGCCAAAAGCTATTCGCCGGCAATTCCCTTGGCAAGCTCCATTATCTCAAAGGCGTATTTCTTCTTAGAGGTTTCCAGAATCCAGCGATACAGGACAAGGTTCACGCTTGCGCCTGCGATACCCAAGATACCAAGGACGATTCCGAGCACAAACAACGTGCCCTCGCCAGGTCCCAGCACACCCATGGTCAGGCACATGCCCACACCCAACAACAGCGAGGAAGCGATGCCAAAGCTGTAGGCGAAGACGTTCGCGGGGCGTTTGGCTTTGGCATCGAGCTTCTTGAGCGCGGCGAGCTTGGAGGCGCTTTTGGGCGCGTATTGCTTGGCGATCGATTCCGCGCAGATCTTGTCGGTGTCCATGTTTTCTTCCTTTTCTCTATGGCTTGTTCGACAACCCAAGAATAGGAAGAACGTGCAGGCGATTGAAGAACACAAACGGGACGTTGTGTCCATGTTATATCGGCGAATGTCGACACTCACCGCAACTGCTCGGAATGATGATTGCGCTGTATTTCGTTATCAAATGGGCAGTGAAAAACGGCATAAAAGAAGCCTACGGTGCTATCACTGGCAAGAATACCGCTGAAGATATCCAAAACGAAAAAGAGTTGAAAGAACTTGGATTGGATCAAGAGGATCGATAAATCCAGTTTCACTGCCCCTAAAACGGCCTCGCTTTGTCCTCGGGGACAATGATGCTCACTCATTCATTTGAATTCGTCTTGAGGAGCGCCTTGACGCGCAGGGCGTAACGTGTGGCCTAGAGAGGTCGTCCCCTGCGCTTTGTCCTTCGCGCGCTCGTGCTTACCTTGATAAGGTCGGCATCACGAAAGAGCATCGCTTCCTCGAGGTATCTATTACGGCGTTTCAGTCTATCGCCTTTCAAGAGCTGCTCCTAAAACTCGAATCTGATTACACTTTTGGGAGTTTCATAACTCTGCGCCACAAGATGAGCAAAGAACGCACCTCGAGATGAATCGACTAAAGGAATTACGCACCTGCCGGGAGGCAGGCAGCCTGCTCGATCATCGCGGACTGCCAATTGATAAACCCCAAAAGCCGGACCGCACGGCGGCGCTCGTTTCGCTAAATCGGCTTGATGGAATGGCGGATCACGGTCTTGAGGTTCAATAGCTGGATGCGTTCAGAAATGGACACGAAGGCCCTCGGGTGTCATTCAAATCCAGTCTGCATCTTGGTTCCTCGACAGCGCAGCTTGGTTAAACGCCGAAGGTTCAGCTATCTTCGTCAGCTAGCATGAGAGCAACCCGAAGGGAGGACGCATGAAGATCACAATCGAAAAGCGAGAAGCAGCTCAAGATATAGAAGTCACGATCGTCTGCGTAAGGGTCGATCGCCGCGTGCTTGATATAACGGCTCGGCTGCGCATGCTTGACAGGAAGGTGACGGGCACGGCCGACGGCTGCACGCGCGTGCTGAGCGCAGAAGACGTCCTGTTCATCGAGTCGGTCGACAAGCACACGTTCATTTATACGGCCGACACGGTTCTCGAAACGGGCCTGCGCCTTTACGAGATGGAGGAGCGCCTGGCGGACTGCGACTTCCTGCGCATCGCGAAAGGTTGCATCGTCAACTTCCGCGCGATCACCGCCCTCAAGCCCGACGTCAACGGCAGGATCATCGCCACCTTGGAAAACGGTGAGCAGGTCGTTATCTCGCGCCAGTATGCGCCCGACGTCAAATCGAAGCTCGGTCTGAAGCAGTCGAAACGAAGGAAGGGAGACCGAAATGATTAACAGGGACATTATCGACACCGATAAAAAGACGCCCGTGGAAAACCTCAGGCAACTCGTGAAAAGCACCTGTATCGGCTTCACTGTTGCCATGATAGCCTTCTTGGCATTAGGGACTTGTTTCGCTGATGACACCGCCAAGCAGGGCATTAACTATTGCTGGTCGATTCTCGCCGCGTGTGTCACCGTCCCCGCGCTGCAGTTCGTGTTCTTCACGCCCGCGGTGATCAGACAGATGGCGTATCCCGCGCGCCTGGCGCTGTTCGACGTTTGCCTCTACGCAGCCCTCTGTGCATTGGCGTTTGTCTTTGCTTGGGTTCCCGTGAACAACCCCGGGGCGTGGGTTACCTTCACGGTTGTCTTTCTCGCCATCCTGGCGGTCCTCACTCTTGCTTTCAACGCCAAGCTGAGCCGCGAGACCCGCGAATTGAACGACAGGCTCGCGGAATACCGCAAGAGCAGGGAGACGGAATAAGGGTATAGCTGAGCATTATCGATGCTGGGCAAATCCTTACTCCCGATCCTCGGATTACCGCCCAGTGCGAGGACCCGATGCTAAGGCCGGCGCAGGGCGATGCTCGGCCCCGTTCGCTACCCCAAGCGCTTCCTGCGCGGTCATGCCCTTGTAGCCCTCGTTTGCGCGCATAAGCGGGTTCATGTGCAGGGGAATGTCGATCCAGGTGCCGCTTGCTCGGTCAGCCTGATCGGATTGGAGGAAGACGACCTCGTGTTCAGCATAGGCGATGGCGAAACTTCCTTCACCGCAGTCATACCGGGGGGGGGCGGATACTCCCGTGCAGGCGATGATATGAAGTAGATGATTTTCCGCCAGGAGGGCATCCAAGTGTCGGGACGTTTCCCTTGATGTCGTAGCGCCTCGCTTCGTAGAAGACAAAGGCGTCGCGGAGGTGGGAGATATAGCGCCCGACGGTGACGTGGTTGGCGGGGACCCTGTTGGCGTCGAGGACGCTGGCGATGTTGTTGGGCAAGTTGAGGTCGCCGGAATTGTCCATCATGTACTCGGCCAGCCTCTCCAACACGGTGGAGTCAGGCAGCGAGAACTTCTGGACGAGGTCGCGCGCGAGGATGGTCTTGTAGACGTCGCGGATGTAGCCATACGACTCCGAGATGTCATCGTAATCGTAGGACCCGGCGAGTCCGCCGCGACTGATGAACCCATCGAAGTCGTCGTCGACGGCCCCCTGCTCGCCGAAGTAGGAGCGGTATTCGCCGAAGCTGAAGGGGAGGATATGAACCTCCCTGTGGCGCCCTGTGAACAGGGTCACCAGGTCCGAACTCAGGAGGAACGCGTTCGATCCCGTGAGGTAGATATCTCATCCGCCACGTGCGTGAATGCTGTTAATTGCTTTCTCGAAGCCCTCGCACGGCTTCATCTCGTCGATGAAGAGGCGGTTGCGGGCGCCCTCTTTGTGCCGCTCTATGATTTCGCGATGCAGCGCGTGGTACTCGAGCAGCGGCTCGTTGTTGAGGTCCAGCAGGTCGATGTAGACGTTGTTGGAGGACGGGTCCTTCAGAGCGACGGAGGCGGAGAACGCCTTCATGAGCTCGGACTTGCCGGAAGCGGCGCATCCCCGTGATCACCTTGATGTCCCAGGTGCCCTCGAGCGCCCAAAGCCGCTCCATGTACGATTGCGGTCTACCCAAGCCATCATCAGCTCCTTCCCGGTTTCGAAACTCGAATGTTTTTAAATTTTCGAAACCGAGAAGGCAATATGCGCAAGGGCGCGTCGGGGGGTAAGCAAGGGCCTGCTCTCAACGCCGCCCGTCGAAAGGGAACGCTCCGCTCTCGGCGGGGAAGCCGTCGCGTTGCCCGTTCCGCCTCTTCGATTCTGGCAGGCGCCCGGAATTGGGGCGCCCTTGATCAGCTTGGCCCGTTGATAGTCTCCTCGAGCTCCACCATGTAGGCGACTATCTCATCGATGCTCAGGTAGCCGCCGAACAGCATCGGTCTCATCGAGGCGTAATCGGCCGCCAACTCGTCGAGCCTACCCTTTAGAGGGGCGAGCCTGAGCGTGCCGGGCCTCGCGTCGGCCAGCTTGGCCCACGGCGTGCGGTAGAACTTCTCTTTGAACCTGACGACCTGTTCGAGGAGGCCAGGCTGCGCTACGGCGCGGCCGAGCACGAACGAGTGGCCAAGGCGGTACATGTCGTAGTAATGGCGGGAGTAGCGCCTGGGCATAGCCTTGTCCTCGGGCCTGTTGGCCTCCTGGTGCAGGATGGTGGCCTTCTCCCAGAACGTGCGCTCGGGACTCGCGGTGCGCACCGTGGTCGACAGCTCGGGCCCGAACGGAACCACGTCCGCCGCGTACGGGGTTATCGCCGCCTCCTCGGAGGGCGACCATGCCGCCATGGGCCCTATCTCCAGCTTGATGGTGTCGAGCGTGCCCGCTGACTCGTAGGAGCGCGGGTAGTCGAAGTACACAGTCTCTTCCTCGGCCCCGAGCCTAACGGACGCTTCGGTGCCGAGGGACTCGGAGAGCGTGGCCCTGAGCTTCGGGACGAAGGCGTCGGCCAGGAAGGCATTCGTGCGCTCGATGCTGTCGGCCTTGAACCGCTCCTGCGCCGAGTTGCTGCGCGGCTCCCACGGTTCGTCCTCGCCGTAGCCCAGGAGTCGCCAATCGAGTATGAGGTCGATGTCCTCCGAGAAGCGCTCGATGAGCCCGAAAGCCTTCGACAGGCTCGTACCGCCCTTGAACACCATGGACTCGGCGAAGCCGCTTCTGTGGAAAAGGTGGTCCAAGGTGTAGCACACCCAGAAGTCCTTCTCGACGACGGCCGGCGCAAGCGCCATCCCCTGCGCGGCGGCCTCAAAGACCAATCTGCGCTCGTCGGTCGAGGCCCTAGCGATCCTGTCCATGCTTCGCCTCCCATATCTTCTTCGCGGCGTCGGCAACCCAGGAGGTGAGCCCCGCCGACTCTTCCAGGAACGAGCCGGCCTGCTCTTCCGTGAGGTTGCGCGCGAGCGTTCTGATTTCCTCGTCGCCCACGTTCTCGCGTCCGAGCGCCTTGAGGGCCTGCACGATGGTACAGGTGATCTGCGAGCAGTCGAGCAGGTCGCGGTTGGCGCGGTGCCGGAGCTCGATATCGTACGGCCCATACTCGTAGCGCTTGTACGGACCGCTGCTGACGTAGACGAGCTTTGCGGGCACCTGTGTGTCGAGGCCCAGCGCATTGAGCGCCGCATCGCCGGACGGTGCGACGATCCACTTGTTGGCACGGGCGACGGCGCGCACGACCTCGTCGGCGCTAGCCGGCACCTCGGTGCCCATGAGCGCGCTGCGCTCCGGCGCGTAGTAGACGCCGCGGATGGCACGGGCAATCCCTCCCTTTGCATGCAAGCGCCCGAGCGCGTTGGCAGCGTTGCGTCGGCCTGCGACGTCGGAGAAGTCGGCGGCCGTGAAGGCCCTGCCGACGCCGAGGCTCTCTATACGCTTAACGATGGCCTCTGCTTCTGTCATAGCATTCCTCCTATTTGATGAAAATAGTATATACCTTTTTCATCAAATTGCTTCTGATTGCCTTGGTCGCCCGCACGTCGCGCCTGCGGTCCCTCGCCGAGCCGGCATGCGCGCGTGCGCCCGGAAGCGGTTGCGTCTCCCAATCGCGGCCTGGGGTTAGAGCAAATGGAAGAAGCTCGCGTTCTTCGGCGACGAACCTGCAGAGACGAGAAAGCTCGCGAAATCCCCCAAGCGCCGCGCCCGCGAGGCATCGAGGGCCCTTAGGCAGCCGGCGATGAGCACCAAGGCACAGCAGGCGCTCGCGCGTCAGCGGGAGACGATGAAACGGGAGTCGGCCCGCGCAAGAAGTCTACGCCGCGCTGACGAGGCGGAGGCGCGCTTTGGGCAGCGGAAGCAAAAGCGCAAGCAGAAGCATCGCGGGCATTAATCGCCATTTGCAGCGAGACTCATACAGAAGCGGTGTTGGGTTTCGCTTGAAACCGGCATCGTTATCTATTGCGGCGCTTTAGCCTATCGTCTTTCAAGAGCTACTCCCAAAAGATCAAATCTCATTTCGGTTTTGGGAGTAGCAAACTCTGCGTTGTAGGCGGCCCCAAGAACCAATCTCGAGACGAACCGACCAAGGGGCTTACGTTTTCGCCGGGAGGCTGGAAAGCTTGCTTAATCGACGCGGACTGGCAATTGCTAAACCTCAAAAGCCGGAGCGCGCCGGCGTCGCTCATTTCGCTAAATCGATTTGATGGGATGACGGATTACTGTCTTGAGCTTCTCCGGCGCGCACTTACGCGGGTCGGAGAG
>URTP01000082.1 GCA_900550835.1 uncultured Collinsella sp.
TTTTCCGCCTGGGCCGCCGTTAGGAAAGCGTGTCCCACCCTGCGTTGCCGTAGCGTTTGCTTAACGTCCGCGCCCTAAACAGAGTTCGATTCTCCGCGGTGCGGACAAGAAATAAAAAGGCAGGTAGATATGAGTATCTACCTGCCTGTTACTTATGGTGGAGGCGCGGAGAATCGAACTCCGGTCCACGAAAGCCCCCTGATTGGCATCTCCAAGCTCAGTCGCTGGTTTTGTCTCGGACGCTTTGCGCGCAGCGACACGCTCGCGGCGTCCTAACCGGTTCGGTCTTAGCCCGCGCCATACCGATTACGTGCGCAGGAGCATTCCCCTAACATGACGTCGCGCCGGTGTCGGGGAAATCACCGGGTTGACGCGCCGCTATAAATTAAGCAGCGAGAGCCATAGGCTCAAAAGAAGAGTTGTTGTCAATTCAATTTGACGGTACCCCTGTTTAACGAGGCGAGGAGACCTCGGCTTGCTTCCTCTCTCAGAGCTATCGTGTCGAAACCAGTCGCCCCCGAATGTTGGGAAAGTCTGGATGGTATCGGGCCTGCAGACACCCGATAACCGTCGACTTTTCAAGGAACATACGGGGCGAGCCCCGCTTGTGGAGTGTTATCTTACCACGTTCTGAAAGCGGACAGCTGTTCTATGCACGAGCTGTGAAGACCCCAATGTGCGCCGCACTTCGCACTTTTGTTACCGATCGCGTCACGTATATTTTCGCCAAGCAAAATTGACCCGTCGAAAGGACCGTTATGGATACCAAGCAGCAACTCGTCAATGCCCTCGCAGGCCTGGGCTCAACCATTACCGAAGCTATGGATGTCATCGAAGGCTTTGTCCCCTGCGGACATCCCGCCCTCACGGTATCGAACGCACTCGTCGCGCTGGACGCTGACGATGATGCAGCTCTCGCCCAGCAGCTTGAGACCGTCGAGGGCTTTATCGACCACGTGAGTGAGAACCGCGGCGTAACCGCCTACCACGGCATCGAGGTCAAGCTCTCGGGTCCCAAAGCCGATCTGCTCGCAGCAATCCGCGAGGTAGGTGCCCTTATGCAGACCGCAGGCGTCAAGAACACCCAGGTCAACGAGTGGGTCTACCGAAGCCTGGCAGCACTCGATAGCTCCGACGAAAAGGCAGCCGAGCAGCTCGCAGAAAGTCCCGCCATTAAGGCCGAGCTTTTGTAAATAGCAGACGCGGGCCCCTTGGCGCATCGTCGTCCAAGAGGCCCGCAAACAGTTTGCGTCAACCGATAGCCGCGCGGCCGCGTTCGGCCAAAGCCAGAATCGGCATCATTTGGCGCGGGGTCTTTGCTGCAAGATCGGCATGTTCGAGCAGCTTGCGATCGTTGGTCACCAAGTAATCGACCTGCGCGCGCTTGCACGCGGCGAGCACCAAGTTGTCCTCGTAATCGCGATGGAGCGCTACGTATTTGTCGGCCAGCCAAAGGTCCGACGCATCTGCACCCACGGCCGTGGCGTTTTCGGTCATATTCCGAACAAACGCCAGCGCCGCATCGCCAATCGCGCGGGCAGAAGCCTCGTCGAGCGCTCCCCCGCTGGCAAGAACGCTACGCTTCAGTTCGTGCTGGACAACGTACAGCACGTCCTTGGCGATATGTACCGGAAAGAGCAACGTTGCGCCCGATTCCGTCGCCCGCCCAATAAACGCACGCGCGGCAAGCGACTCGGCATGGTCGACGCAAAACGAATCAACCCATACGTTGGCATCCACCATTATTTTGAGGGAAGCCCTGCTCACAGGATCATCCCCTTTTGGCGATAGCGCTCGTCCATGGCTTCGGAATAGATTGTGTCCCAATCGCGATCGTCGGATACGGGCGACGTAGCGATGCCCAGATCCGCGTAAAGCTGATCCGCCACCGCCCATGATGCGGCGAACGGTGCATCGGGCGCGACGGTCTGCTGCCGGTCGTCGACGGCCGCAAACACTTCCTCGCACTGCCCGCCACCCTGCGCGACCTTAGCCACCACCTTTTTGATGAGCTCGGGCAGTGACCCACCCGAAAGCCGCAGCACCTCCTCGGCACGGTTCTTGACCTGGCGATCTACGCGAACGTTCACCTGCGCCATGCCGCTAACAGCACCCACGTCGATCCCGCTCCCTTCAATTGCTAGCCCTGCTAGCAACACTATATAGAGAAGCTAGCACATGGTCAAACGCAAAAGGCCTGCGCTCGGACGACACCGATGCCGTCTGGGCGCAGGCCAGATAACGTGGGCGAACACGTCTGCTAACGCAGGTACGCCTTTGCGTTGCCCAGGCTGTAGGCGATCGTTGAGCCGTTGTGCAGCAGTGACGACGTCTGCGGAGTGATCATGCCGGTAATACCCAATGCCAACAGCGCCGAGTTGGTGAGCATCACCTTAGAGTAGGAGCTCGTCAGACGATCAATGAGGCCCTGACTCATGCGGCGCAGGCGCACGATTGCGGCAAGATCCGTATCGGTCAGGATGATATCGGCGACCTCCTTGGCGATGTCGCTTCCGCCACCCATCGCCAAGCCCACGTCGGCCAAACCGAGCGCCGGCGAATCGTTGACGCCGTCGCCCACCATGGCAACATGGCGCCCCTCGCTCTTAATGCGCTCCACATAGGCGTACTTGTCCTCGGGCAGCAGCTCGGCCTTAAACTCGTCGACACCCGCCTCTCGCGCAATGCGCTCGGCCGTGCGCTCGGAGTCGCCCGTGAGCATAACGACATGCTTGACGCCCAGCGCATGCAGGTCGGCGATTGCCTCGCGGACCCCGGGCTTGAGCGGATCCTCGATGCCGAGCACGCCGACGACCTTGCCATCGACCGCCAGATACAGCGGTGACAGGCCCTGCATCTGAGACTCAATGCGCTCCTTAATGTCGGAATCGAGCTGCGCGCCCTCGTCCTCAAACACAAAGTGTGCCGAGCCGATAATCGCGCGACGCCCTTCAATGGACGAAGCGATGCCGTGCGCCACGATGTATTCGACAGCAGCATGGCGCTCGCGGTGCTCGAGCCCACGCTCGCGTGCCGCATTGACCACGGCACGCGCCACCGGATGCGGAAAATGCTCCTCCAAGCAAGCGGAAAGGCGCAGGACCTCGTCCTCGCTCCAGCCATCGGTGGTGAGCACGCAGGCAAGACGCGGCTGCGCCTCGGTAAGCGTGCCGGTCTTGTCAAACACAATGGTGTCGGCCTTGGCAAACGACTCAAAGTACTTCGCGCCCTTGACCATGACGCCCATCTTGGCAGCATCGCTCATAGCGGTCATGACGGCAACGGAACCCGTGAGCTTGAGTGCGCACGAGTAGTCGACCATCAGTGCCGCCGAGGTCTTGATGAGGCTGCGGGTAGTAAGCGCAACCAGGCCCGCGAGCAGGAAGTTCCACGGGACGATCTTGTTGGCAAGGTCCTCCATATGCGACTGGCCCTCGGACTTGAGCGAGTCGGCCGTCTGCACGAGCGAGACGATTGAGCGCAGTTTGGTTTGCGCCGTATTGGCGCGCACGCGCACCAAGATGCCGCCGTCTTCCACGACGGTACCGGCGAACACGTCGTCGCCCACGCTGCGCTCGACGGCCAGCGGCTCGCCGGTCAGGGTCGCCTGGTTGACCATAGCGCTCCCCTGCTCGACAACACCGTCGATGCAGATGGACATGCCGGTGCGCACGGCGACCAAGTCGCCGTGCTCGAGCTCGGTGGCGGCAACGCTTACCTCGGTGTCGCCGACGACCTTTTGCGCCTTGTCGGGCACATCGAGCAGCGAGTTGATGAGCTCGTTTTCGCTCATGGCGCGGGTGTAGTCCTCGAGCAGCTCGCCCACGTTGAGCAGGAACATCGTCTGGCCCGCGGTGTCGACGTCGCGTTTGACGAACGAAATGCCGATGGCCGAAGCGTCGAGCACGGGAACGGTCAGGCGTGGCTGCGCGAGCTCACGGAGGGCGGCGCGCAAAAAGGTCATGTAACCAGCCACGACAAACACCGCGCGCAGGGGCGTCGGCAAGAACCAGCGACGTGCGTAATGAGCGCCGACAAGTGTGGCAAGATCCATAACGAGCTTGTGCTTGCGTGGCTCAAGCTGCATCACGTAGCCTGTCTTTGCGTCGGCAATGGCCTGAGCGTCGAGCGCACCGACGGCGGCCAGCACGGCATCGCGGCGCGACTCGTCGTATTCGAGTGCCATCTGGCCGATGCGGCCGTAGACGCGCACCTTGTGCACGCCGTCGATGTCGCCGCCAAGCTTAAGAAGTGCATCGAGATCGCTCTCTGGCACAGGACCCGCCAACTGGAGGCGGGTCCTGCCGGGGATCTCGCTGATAATCGAGAATCTCATTATTTGTGCCCGGGAGCGCTACTCGGCTGCCTTGTCCGCAGCGGCCTCGCTCTGGGTTATGTAGGCAGCCTCGGCAACCATGTCGTCGACCTCTGCCTTGGCCTGCTCGACCATGTCCTGGTAGCCGTTCTTGATACGCATGCCGCACGCGATACCCTGCACGCAGGCATTCTTTACCGGAGCGCTGGTGAGCAGCTTGATGCCGGCCGTGCCAAGCAGAAAACCGCCACCGACAAGCAGGGTATTGAACGTCGACTTCTTCATGTTGCTTCTCCCTTTTGCCGCATTGGACGCGGCACGGTGCCTCAGCACCCGAGTAAATAAGTTTGCTCGAGCACGCTTTTGAAATATCTCAATTTTATCTAACTATCTAGGTCAGCCATGGCTAACCTTTTGAAAATTAGCGATGCGGAGTAACCGATTGTCAATGTGAGAAAGGGACTGTCCCTTTGCCCCTTCTTACAACTGCCAGGTAGCTGCTTCCTTTTGCAGCGCCACCATGCGGGCGAATTCTCCACCTGCCGCCTTGAGCTGCGCCGGAGTGCCCTGCTCGGCAACCACACCATCCTTGAGCACAACGATCTTATCGGCATTTTCTACTGTGCGCATACGATGGGCGATCACGATAACCGTCTTGCCTGCGAGCAGGCGGGAGAGCGCCTGCTGTACCACGGTCTCGTTCTCCACATCCAGGCTCGCTGTCGCCTCGTCCAGCAACACGATTGGCGCGTCTTTGAGCAACGCACGGGCGATGGAGATGCGCTGGCGCTCACCACCGGAGAGTTTGGAGCCATTCTCGCCAATCATGGTGTCATATCCCTGCGGCATGCGGCTTACGAACTCGTCACAGTTGGCGGCACGCGCGGCAGCAAGCACTTCCTCATCGGTGGCATCGCGTTGGCCAAGACGAATGTTACCCATCACCGTGTCGTCAAAGAGCAGCACGTCTTGGAACACAATGGCGTAGTCGCGCAGCAGCACCTCGGGGTCCACGCTCGCAACATCCACGCCACCCACGGTGACCGTGCCTTTGGTGGCGTCCCAAAAGCGCGCGGCCAGGCGGCTCACCGTGGACTTACCGGAGCCCGAAGGACCGACCAGCGCCGTGACCTCGCCCTCCTTGGCGGTAAAGCTCACGTCGGTCAAGACCTTCTCGCCGGCACGGCCGTCCTCGCCCGCACCATAGCTAAATGCCACGTGATCGAACACCACGTCATGGCCCACGGGCTCAAACTTCTCGCTGCCCCGCGCTATGGGCTCCTCCATGATGGAGCGCATGCGCTTGGCCGACGACTCGGCGGCAAACAGCTCGGTCATCAGCATCAGCGCCTGATCAAAGGGCGCATAGATGCGGCTCACCATAAGCAGGAAGGCAAACATCACCAAAAAGTCGACCTGGCCGGAGGCGACCATCGCGGCGCCCGTGACCAACGTAGTGGCAATCCCCAGGCGCAGGATGGCAAAAGCGGAATTGACCAAAAGCCCGCTAGCGAGCTCGCCTGTGGTGGTCTCGCGCTCCTCGGCGTCGATGACGGCATTGAGTCCCTCGAGATAATGGGCCTCCTGGTTGGTAGCGCGAATCTCGCGCACACAGTCGAGTGTCTCCTGGATGGCCTCGGTGACCTTGACCTTCTCGGCACGCACGCGGTCGAACACCGGGGCCATGGGGCCGCGCGTTAGATACAGCACGGCAAAGGCCACGGGCACGCTCCAGAACGCCGCTATCGCCAGCTGCCAGCAAAAGAACAGCGACGACACGAACACGATGGCGCTTGCGATGATGGCGCCCCAGAGCTCTCCCAGCACATGGCTGTAGGCATGCTCCATGGCCTGAACGTCGCCCATGATGGTCTCGGTCAAATCGGCCAGATCACGACGACCAAAAAACGACAGCGGCAGTTTGCGCAAGCGCTCGGCGATCTCCATGCGCTGTTTGCCGCACTCCTCGTAAAAGATGCAGTACGTGTAATAGTACTGCTGCCAATTAGAGGCAAAAAGCAGCGCAAAAAAGATAACAAGACCACCCACAATGGGCAGTGCGCCCGGCAGATCGGCCCCGCTGGCAAGATGCTCGACAAAGCCGGCCATGACCAGGAACAAAAAGCCCATGCCGGCCATAGTGATGAGATTGGTGAGCGTGGTCCAGAAAATGCCGCGCTTAACGCCGGCGACGCCTTTATCGGATAGGAAATACTTCTTTTGAAATGAGGCGAACATTTAGGCCTCGCCTCCCTTCGCGGCGGCGACATCCGCGGCCGCAGCAGTGATCTTCCAGCTCGCGGCCTGTTCGTATTCGGCCCACATCTTGGCGTACAGGCCGTTTTGGGACAGCAGCTCGGCATGGGTGCCGGCCTCCTGCACACCACCCTGGTTGAGCACCACGATCTTGTTGGCCCCCACCACGGTCGAAAGCCGGTGCGCGATCATAATGACCGTGCGGCCCGCCGCCAATTTGCTAAAGGCGCGCTGGATGAGCGCCTCGTTCTCGGGGTCGGCAAAGGCTGTGGCCTCGTCGAGCACCACGATGGGCGCGTCCTTAAGAATTGCGCGGGCGAGCGACACGCGCTGGACCTCGCCGCCCGAAAGATATGCCCCTCCAGCACCGAGCATGGTGTTAATACCCTGCGGGAGCTTGGCCACAATGTCGTCGCACTGAGCTGCGGAGAGGGCCGCACGCACTTCGTCGTCAGTGGCCGTAGGCTTGGAGGCGCGCACGTTATCGGCAAGTGTTTGCCGGAACAGTTGGTTGGTCTGAAACACAAAGGCGACCTGGTCCATGAGCTCGTGCGGATCCATGTCGCGAACGTCTACGCCGCCCACAAGCACGCGACCCGAGGAAACATCCCAAAAACGCGGGATCAGGCTTGCGCAGGTTGACTTACCGCCGCCCGAGGGACCAACCAACGCAAGGGTGCTACCTGCGGGAACGCTAAAGCTCACATGATCGACGGCAGGCGCTTCGGCACCCTCGTAGGTAAAGCTTACATCCTCAAAGCGCACATCGCTGCCGATAGGGTGCTTGGGCTGGGCAGGCACGGAGAGCTGCTTGGAATCCATAACGCTTCGGATGCGCGCCAGCGAATCGGCACTCATCTGAGACGCCTCGCCCACAAACATGAGCTTGGTCATGGCCGTCGGCACCACGGCCGAAAAGATCGCGTAAAACGTGAAGTTGACCATAAAGTGCGCGAAGTCCGTCTCGCCCGGCGCCAACAGCAACGCCACGGGCAAAAGAAATGCCACGAGGCCATTGAGCGCGGTAAGGTTGAGCACCTGCGGGCCTCGGCAGAACGTGCCCGCATAGCTTTGCGCCATGTCGGCGTATTCGGCGATCGCATCGTGAAACGCCTTAAAGGAGTAGACCGTCTGCTGGAAGACCTTGACCACGGGGATGCCGCGTACGTATTCGGTGCCGGTCTTGTTCATCTTGACCAGCGCGCCCATGTAAGCCTTCATAAACTCGGCGCCCTTGCCGCTCATCATGGTGGCCATGGCGCAAAACGAAACGGCCACCGAAATGAGGCACGCCGCGCCCAAGCGCCAATCGAGGGCGAAAAGCAGCACGAGCAAGCCCACGACCATGGCGGCGGCGCCTGCGATATCGGGCAGCATGTGTGCGAGCAAAGTCTCTGTGGAAGCGGCGCATCCGTCTACGATACGGCGCAGCTCACCGGTGGCGTGTGTGTCAAAGTAGCCAAGCGGCAGCTTAAGCAGGTGCTCGCTCGTAGTCTTGCGAATATTGGACGCGCAGCGAAACGCAGACAGGTGCGTGCACATGAGCCCCACGAAATAGACCACGATGCTTGCCAGCGCAAACCCCACGGCCCACCAGCCATACGTCGCGATGCCGCAGGCTTCGCTCCAGTTAGGTGCCACGGCGATCAGATCGCGCGCGACAAGCCAAATGCACACGAACGGGCCAAAGCTCAGCAGCTGCGAGAGCGCCGAGAGAGCCATGCCCAAATACGTTAGGAATTTGCGGTCGCCGGCATATGCAAGCAGCTCGCCGATACCGCCGCCTTCCCTTTTTGACCCCTTTGCCATGAGATTCCCTTCTAACGGCTTGAGAGTTAACCGTAATGAACTTATCATTGATGTGTTAGCCAAGGCTCACAATCGAGCCAGGCGTGGACGTTTCTGTAAAGGAAAGGGACGCTTTTGCAAATACGGCGGGCAGCGACCGACATAACCGAGCTCTACGCACCGCAGTTTGAGCAGTTTGGCCTGGAGCTTACCGGCAAGGGCGCCGTCTTTACCGGCGAGGTGGCAAACGATCGGGCGCACGGACGCGCATGGATCATGCCCCTTTCCCCCACCTGCATCGTCATGGAGCATTTCATTACCCCGACACACGATATGTACCTGGCCGAATACACACCCGAGCCATACGCCTGCGTGAGCGAGGTCAGCGCGCCCACGCTCATGTGCATGCCCGAAGCCGGCATAACGCCTGCGAACCTTAAACCCCTGCATGGACCGTGGCCAAACAATGCCGTGTGCAGCTTTATCCAAGATAACTGTGGCGAGGAGTTAAGCCCACTGTTTGCAGGGCGGCTCTATCACTCGCGCTCGGTGCTCTTTTTGCCTGGATATTTTGACGAACTGGAGCACCGCTATCCCACCGAGTTCGCGGGAATCTTTGAGGCGTTTGCCGAGCCATGGCACGAGGAAGCGACGTCTGCCATCTGCCACACACTACGCCGAATCAACGAGGACCGCGCTCGCGCCGTAGGCGGGCATGTCTATATGCAGGGCATCGTGGAGACCATGGTCGCGGAGCTCGCCTGTTCGCGCGCGGCCCACAAGCAGGCGCGGCAGGCGGCAGACACACGCGTCAGCATAACCATTGCCGAAGAAGCAACGGCAATGATTGAGCGCGCGCTCGACAAAGGCAGACGTGTGGGTATCAACGAGGTGGCCGAGAGGCTCTACACAAGCCGCTCCAAGCTATGCGCCACCTTTAAGGCCCAAACTGGCGAGTCCCTGGGCGCCTACATTCGCAGACGCCGTATGGAGCGAGCACAGGACCTTTTGGCCGATAGCGCGCTCACGATAGCGCAGGTGGCAGAGCGTCTAGGCTACCCTCAGCAGGCCGCCTTCGCCCAAGCCTTCAAGCAACACACCGGCACCACCCCCACCACTTGGCGCTCCCAACATATATAAAGAATGAAGGCACCAACGGCGCCCTCATTCACCAAATTCAATCCAGCCCACCTGACCCGAACGGCCGAGTCGTTGCAGAACCCGGGAGCCCCGGCAGGGCGGGTGCTTGCTCAAAATGAGTTCCCTCCAAAACAATGGGCGCGCCAA
>URTP01000083.1 GCA_900550835.1 uncultured Collinsella sp.
GCATCCATCCGATGCGCTCGACATCTTGCGCGCCCACCACGACCTAGCGAGCTTGCTCGCGCGCGAGCACGAGCTGCTGACCTCGCATGGCCATGGTCGCGTATTCGAGGGCCTGCCTACGCTCGATACGATTGCCGAGCGTCTTTCCGCCGAGGCGGCGAGCGGCCACATCGATGCCCGCATCGTGGACGCGGCGCACCTGCTTGCCGATAAGACCTATGGAGACGAGGTCGACCCGTCCGAGCTGACTCCGCGTGAGCGCCGCCGCCTGGAGCGCGCCAAGCTCGCTGTGCGCGAATACCGCCGCCGCATGCTGGAGCTCTATGCGCGCGAAGAAGCCGAAGACGACGACGGTAAGTAGTCGATACTTTCTCGGGGAAGCCGCGTCCCGCTTTGAAGGCTCGGAACGGGATGTGGTTTCCGAAACGGGGGCCGTTGGGAAGCTGTGTCCCGGAATGGGCGCTCAGAGTGGGATGCAGCTTCCGCAAGGAGGTCCTGGGGGAAACCGTGCCCCGTTCTGATCCGAAATACTGGGACATAGTTTCCCTTTCATAACAGGAGAAGGCGCGCTGTCTGCAGTTGATTCAGACGGCGCGCCTTTTTGGTTGAGCTATGTTGAAGCTTGAAGCCAAAGCTTGTGGCTCCTTAGGAGCGGGCGGCTCCGTCGACGGGGAGCACGGCGCCCGTGACGTAGGAGGACATGTCGCTCGCCAGGAAAACAAAGGCGTTGGCGACATCCTCGGGCTCGCCCATGCGACCCAGCGGAATGGTGGCGATGATGGGCTTGATGACCTCTTCGGGCAGGTTGGCGACCATATCGGTCTTGGTCACGCCGGGTGCGACGGCATTGACGCGAATGCCCATGGGGGCGAGCTCGCGCGAGAGCGACTGGACCATACCGTTGACGGCAAACTTGGACGTGGGGTAGCCGACGCCGGAGGGCTGACCGTACTTGGCGACCATTGAACTCGTGGTGGTGATGGTGCCGCCATGACCTGCCTCGGTCATGATCTTGGCGGCAGCCTGGTGGCCATTAAAGACAGCGACGACGTTAAGGTCCATGACCTTTGCGAACTCCTCGGCCGTGTAGTCCAAAAGGGGCGAGCGCTGGGAGATGCCGGCATTGTTGACGACTGTATCCAAGCCGCCCATATCGGCTGCGGCCTGGGTAAAGGCCTCGGTCACGGCTTCGAGCGAGGTGAGGTCGCAGGAGCGGCCCCAGACCTTGGCGTCGGGATAGGCGGCTGCCAGCTTCTCAACGGCCGTGTCGGCAGTCTCCTGGCGCGAGCCAAAGACGGTGACGGCAGCAACTTCCTCGATAAAACGGCAGGCGATGGCATAGCCGATACCGCGTGTGCCTCCGGTGATGATTGCTTTCTTGCCCTCGAGCAACATGGTGCTTCCTCTCATCGCGGGCGGACATTCGCAGCACAGCGTAGCGGTAGTCGGAATCGGCCGCGTTTGCATATCGGTGAACGTAGCCCGCGTTACCGATGAGCGGCTCGCGCAAATATGCTTTGCCGTTGTGCTTAGGGCAGGTGACAAAAGGGCTCCCGTCCCACATCGGACGGGAGCCCTCAAGGTGCGTATTGCTAGGCGAGCGTTGGGCTAGTTCGCCATGACGCCTTCGGTCCAGGCCTCGACGTCCTCGATACGCAGGACGTTGGCGACCTCGGCCACGCAGTCGACGCTGGCAAGCTCGGCGGCGGCAGCCTGGACGTCCTTCTCGAGCGCGCGGTGCGTCAGGAAGATGACCGAGCAGGCATCGCTGACGCCCGATTTGCCGTCCTCGACCTGGTTGATGAGCGAGATCGAGATGTTGTGCTTGGCAAAGATGTCGACCGTCTCGGACAGGGCGCCCACGCGGTCGGCGACTTTCAGGCGCACATAGTACTTGGTCTGGAGCTCGTCCATGGGCTTAAAGGTGAGGTTGTGGCCATAGGGCTCAATCTCGGGCAGCGGAGCCACGCCGCGGCTGATCTGCTCGGAGAGCGACAGGATATCGCCCACGACGGCGCTCGCGGTGGGGAAGGAGCCTGCGCCCGCGCCGTAGAACATGGTCTCGCCCACGGCGTCGCCTACCACGTAGACGGCGTTCATGGCGCCGTTGACCTTGGCGAGCATATGGTCTGCGGGGATCAGCGTGGGATGCACGCGAACGTCGACGCCAGCGTCGGTGTTGCGGGCGATGCCGAGCAGTTTGATGGTGTAGCCGAGCTCGCGGGCCTGGGCGATGTCCTCGGCGCCGATGGTGCGGATACCCTGCTGGTACACATCATCGGTGGTAACGCGGGTGCCAAAGCCGATGGAGGCGAGGATGGCCGTCTTGCTGGCGGCATCGAAGCCGTCGACGTCGGCGGACGGGTCGGCCTCGGCATAGCCCTTAGCCTGTGCGTCGGCGAGCACGTCAGCGTAATCGGCGCCCTCGGCGTCCATGCGCGACAGGATGTAGTTGGTGGTGCCGTTGAGGATGCCGGCGATGGTCAGGATCTTGTTGCCCACTAGGTCGTGCTCGAGCGTGCTGACAATGGGGATGCCACCGCCGCAGCTGGCCTCGCACTTAATCTGCACGCCGCACGCGCGCGCCTTTTCGGCGAGCGTCTCGACGTGACGGCCCAGCAGGGCCTTGTTGGCAGAGACGACGTGCTTGCCGTTCTCGAAGGCGGTGGTGAAGATCTCGGTTGCGGGATGCTCGCCGCCGATCAGCTCGACGACGATGTCGACGGCGGGGTCGGTGACGACGTCGTGCCAGTCACTCGTAAAAGCCTCGCGCTCAATGCCTGCCGCCTCGGCCTGCTCCCAGGCAAGCGCGCAGGCGCGGGTCAGCTTAAGGTCGATGCCGTAGGCTGCCAGGTACTCATCGTGGTGGCTCTTGATCAGACGGGCCACGCCGCCGCCGACGGTTCCCAGGCCGATCAGACCGACGTTCACGGTGCGCAGGGGTTCGCTCATAGATAGCTCCTTCGTGCATCTTGTGGATGGATTAACTGCTTATAGGTTGAGTGCATTCTAGCGTGAAGTGCGGGCGCGTGCTTGCCAGGCAACAGGAGTCGCACAAAACGGCACCCCCGAAACGCTGCGGAAATATTGGAAACATGCTCGCTACAAATGAACTTCCGTAACAAACTGTCAACGTTTGCGCCATAAGGTTTGCCCCGTACCGCAAGACGGCCGCACCGCGGCCAGCGAAAAAGGGGGACACCATGTTCAACATCAACAGCACGCTCAGCCGTAGGAACTTTCTCGCCGGCGCCGCGGCGCTCGGCAGCACCGCCGCACTCGCTGGTTGCTCGTCGGGTGACTCGGACGGCGGCTCCGCCGATGACGGCAAGACCTTCAAGATCGGTGTCATCGGTCCTCTGACCGGCGCCGCGGCAACCTATGGCGTTTCGGCCGAGAAGGGTGCCAAGCTCGCTGCCAAGGATTTCTCGACCAAGGACCTCAAGATTTCGCTTAAGTCCGAGGATGACGTCGCCGACGGCGAGAAGGCTATCAACGCCTTCAATACCCTGTGCGACTGGGGCATGCAGGCGCTCGTCGGCCCCGTCACGACTGGTGCCGCCGTCGCCGTCTCGGGCGAGATCGCCGACGATATGCTCATGGTCACGCCCTCGGCATCGTCGCTCGACGTTACCAAGGACAAGACCACGGTCTTCCAGGTTTGCTTCACCGATCCCACCATGGGCGCGAGTGCCGCGAAGTTCTTGGCCGAGAAGTATGCAGACGCCAAGATTGCCCTGTTCTACAACTCCGGCGATACGTATAGCTCGGGCGTTGCCGACGCTTTTGCCGAGCAGGCCAAGGCGTCCAAGCTCGACATCGTCGATACCGAGACCTTTAAGGACGATTCCTCCACGAGCTTTACCAACCAGCTCACCAAGGCCAAGGAGGCCGGTGCCACGCTTATCTTTGCCCCGATCTATTACACGCCGGCGTCCGTCCTGCTCAAGAACGCCAAGGACATGGGCTACGACATGACGCTCATGGGCACCGACGGCATGGACGGCCTGCTCTCCGTTGAGGGCTTCGACACCTCTCTTGCCGAGGGTGTGCTGCTCATGACCCCGTTCTCTGCCGACGACGAGAAGAACGCCGACTTCGTCAAGGCATATAAGGAGGCCTACGACGAGACGCCCAACCAGTTTGCCGCCGATGCCTATGACTGCGTCCACGCGATTGTCGAGGCGATCGATAAGGCAGACATCGATATTACGGCCGACGGCGCCGGCATTGCCGGCGATCTTGCCAAGGCCATGCGCAAGATCAAGATCGAGGGCCTGACGGGCGAGCTCACGTGGAACGACGAGGGCCAAGTCGAGAAGCCCGCTACAGCCTATGTGATCCAGGACGGCAAGTACATCGCCGCCTAAGTGCGTATAAAGCGCTACCGGTGAGGCCGTTTAAATCAGGACAGGGAAGCTTGTAACAGAATGGAAACATTACTTTCACACAATAAAGTGGCTAAACTGCATAAACCAATAGAAATACGCATAATTATGGATAAACGGACAAAACAAAAGAATAGTTGAAATAATCGCCACTTTTCTCAACTAAAGCGTCTACTATTTTGCGAACGCCGAACACGGCGAAGGATGGCCTGTTGGGTAACCGAAACCCGACGAGATTTGAGAGGAGAGCCGCATGTCGAGCCTCACCGGTAAGTCATTGAACCCTGTTATGAATCGCAGGAGCGTTATCGCGAGCGCAGCAGGTCTGGGGGCGATGTCCATTCTAGCTGGCTGCTCCTCCAACGGCGGCGACAGCGGTTCCGCTTCGGGCGACGCTTCGTTTAAGATCGGCACCATCGGACCGCTGACCGGCGCCAACGCGTCCTACGGCAAGTCCGTTACCCAGGGTGTCGAGCTTGGCTGCAAGGATTTCTCGACCAAGGAGCTGCCGCTTGCCAGCAAGGCCGAGGATGACCAGGCCGACGGCGAGAAGGCCGTCAACGCCTTTAACACCCTGCTCGACTGGGGCATGCAGGCCCTCGTCGGCCCGACCACCACGGGCGCGTCGGTTGCCGTTGCCGCCGAGTGCGGTAACGACCCCGAGACGTTCATGATCACTCCGTCCGCGTCCTCCGAGGACGTCACCAAGGGCAAGGATTGCGTCTTCCAGGTTTGCTTTACCGATCCCAACCAGGGCGTCAACGCTGCCAAGTTCCTGGCGCAGAAGTATGCGGACGAGAAGTTCGTACTGTTCTATAACTCCGGCGACGCCTATTCTTCGGGCATCGCAGATTCCTTTAAGGTTCAGGCCGCTAAATCCAAGCTCGAGATTGTTGACGAGGAGACCTTTAAGGACGACTCCGCCACGAGCTTTACCAACCAGCTGACCAAGGCCAAGCAGGCCGGTGCCACCATGATCTTTGCGCCGATCTACTACACGCCAGCGTCCGTCCTGCTCAAGAACGCCAAGGACATGGGCTACGACGTCAAGATGATGGGTTGCGACGGCATGGACGGCATCCTGGGCGTTGAGGGCTTCGACACCTCTCTTGCCGAGGGTCTGCTGCTCATGACCCCGTTCTCCGCCGACGACGAGAAGAACGCCGACTTCGTCAACGCTTACAAGGATAAGTATGGCGAGACTCCGGACCAGTTTGCCGCCGACGCTTACGACGGCGTGCACGCGGTGGCCGAGGCCCTCGAGGAGGCCGGTCTTGGTGTCGACGCCGACCCGACCGAGGTCGCCGAGAAGCTGCCTAAGGCTATGCTCAAGATTACCGTTGACGGTCTGACCGGCAAGCTCACCTGGAACGATAAGGGCCAGGTCCAGAAGGAGCCCACGGCGTACGTCATCACCGACGGCAAGTACGTACAGGCCTAATAAGCCGCCTTACATAGAGCGGTTTTGATCCCAAGCAGGGGAGGTTTGGCCTTCCCTGCTTGCTTGGTATCTAGGGACAGTGTAACGTCCCTGTTTCATACATTAACTGGAAACCTATTCGAAAGGGGGATGTGGAACATGACGGTCTTTATCCAATACCTGGTCAACGGCCTGTCCATGGGCAGCGTCTACGCCATCATCGCGTTGGGCTACACCATGGTCTACGGTATCGCCAAGATGCTGAACTTCGCTCACGGCGACGTTATCATGGTCGGTGCCTATGTCTCGTTCTGCGCCACGTCGTATCTCGGCCTCCCGGGTTGGGCATCTGTAATTCTCTCTTGCGTGGTCTGCACGGTTCTCGGTGTTCTCATTGAGGGTCTGGCCTATAAGCCGCTGCGCCAAGCAGGCCCGCTGGCCGTTTTGATCACGGCCATCGGCGTGTCCTACTTCCTGCAGAATGCCGCGCAGCTTCTGTGGGGCGCCACGCCCAAGAACTTCACTTCGCTCGTCACCTTCCCGGTGCCGGAGTTCTTGGCCAAGTTCAACGTGAGCGCCGTTTCGCTCGTCACCATCGTCGCCTGCCTGGTTATCATGGCCGGTCTGATGTTCTTTACAGGTAAGACCAAGATGGGCAAAGCCATGCGCGCCGTGTCCGAGGACAAGGCCGCCGCTCAGCTCATGGGCATCAACGTCAACCGTACCATCTCGATGACGTTTGCCATCGGCTCTGCCCTTGCCGCCATCGCCGGCGTGCTGCTGTGCTCCTACTCGCCGGTGCTGCAGCCCACGACGGGTGCCATGCCTGGCATCAAGGCCTTCGACGCCGCCGTCTTCGGCGGTATCGGCTCCATCCCCGGCGCCTTTGTCGGTGGCATTCTCATCGGCATCATCGAGGCGATGGCGCAGGCCTACATTTCCACGAGCCTTGCCAACTCCATCGTCTTTGGTGTTCTGATCATCGTCCTGCTCGTCAAGCCTGCCGGCCTCTTGGGCAAGTACGTCCCCGAGAAGGTGTAGGTGAGCGTTATGAAGTTTCTTAAAGACAAGCAGACGCGTCACGACTTTGTTACGTACGCCATGTGCCTTGTGGCGTTCGCCATCGTGTTCTTTATGCAGTCCAACCACATGATTCCGCGCATGATCGCCGGTCAGCTGGTTCCCATCACGGCCTATATCGTCATGGCCATCTCCCTTAACCTCGTCGTCGGCATCGCGGGCGACTTGTCGCTGGGCCACGCGGGCTTTATGAGTGTCGGTGCCTATACGGGAATCGTCACCGCCGTCGCGCTGGAGAGCGCCGTTCCCTCCGATCCGGTGCGCCTTATCATCAGCATCGTGGTCGGTGCCATCGCTGCCGCCATCCTGGGCTTCTTGATCGGCATCCCGGTCCTTCGCCTGAGCGGCGATTACCTGGCTATCGTGACGCTGGCCTTTGGCGAGATCATCAAAGAGATCGTCACCTGCCTTATCGTGGGCGTCGACTCCCGCGGCCTGCATGTGATCTTTAACATCACAGGTAACTCCACGATCGACGACCTGCACCTGCTCGAGGACGGCACCGCCATCATCAAGGGCGCGCAGGGCGCATCGGGCGTGTCGACGTACTCGACCTTCCTCGCCGGTGCCATCCTGGTCATGGTCGCACTCGTGATCGTGCTCAACCTGGTTCGCAGCCGTACCGGCCGTGCCATTATGGCCGTGCGCGACAACAAGATCGCTGCCGAGTCCGTGGGCATCTCCGTCACCGAGTACCGCATGATCGCCTTCGTGGTTTCCGCCGCTCTCGCCGGCGCTGCCGGAGCCCTCTTCGGCGGTAACTTCTCGCAGCTTTCCGCCACCAAGTTCGACTTCAACACGTCCATCCTCATCCTGGTGTTCGTGGTCCTGGGCGGTCTGGGCAATATGCGCGGCTCCGTCATCGCGGCGGCGTTGCTCACGGTGCTTCCCGAGCTGCTCCGTCAGTTCTCGGACTACCGCATGCTCATCTACGCCATCGTGCTGATTCTGGTCATGATCTTTACCAACAACCCGCAGCTCAAGTCGTTCTTCGCACGCATTAAGGACCGCTTTGCTTCCAAGAAGGAGGTGGCAGCCGATGCCCAGTAAGTTTGAGTTCAACAAGGGCAAGATGGTCCCGTATCCTTCTGGCGCCATCGTTCCCGACCGCGACCTGGGCCAGCGCCCGGCGCTCGAGTGCATCCACTTGGGCATTGAATTTGGCGGCCTTAAGGCAGTCGACGACTTTAGCCTGACCATCGGTAAGACCGAGATCGCCGGTCTGATCGGTCCCAACGGTGCCGGTAAGACCACGGTCTTCAACCTGCTCACCAAGGTGTACCAGCCCACGCACGGTACTATCCTGCTCGACGGCGAGGACACCTCGGGCAAGTCGGTCTATCAGGTCAACCGTATGGGTATCGCCCGTACGTTCCAGAACATTCGCCTGTTCAACACCATGACGGTGGAGGACAACGTTAAGGTCGGCCTGCACAACCAGGAGCGCTACTCTGGTTTTGAGGGCGTGCTGCGTCTGCCGACGTACTGGAAGCACGAGAAGGCCGCCCACGAGCGCGCCATGGAGCTGCTGTCCATCTTTGATATGGAGCACCTGGCAAACGAGCAGGCCGGCTCGCTGCCTTACGGCGCCCAGCGTCGTCTGGAGATCGTCCGCGCGCTTGCCACCAACCCCAAACTGCTGCTGCTCGACGAGCCTGCCGCCGGCATGAACCCGTCCGAGACCGCGGAGCTCATGGAGAACATCGTTAAGATCCGCGACACCTTTGGCATCGCCATTATGCTTATCGAGCATGATATGTCGCTCGTCATGAACATCTGCGAGGGCATCTGCGTGCTCAACTTTGGTAAGGTCATCGCCAAGGGCACGGCCGAGGAGATCCAGAACAACGATGCCGTAATTGAGGCATATCTGGGCAAGCAGGATAAGGGGGAGAACTAAATGGCAGAGCCGATGCTTTCCGTCTACAACATCAACGTCTGGTACGGCGCTATCCACGCCATCAAGGACATCTCCTTTAACGTCAACGAGGGCGAGATCGTGGCCTTGATCGGCGCGAACGGTGCCGGCAAGTCTACAACGCTTAAAACCGTCTCGGGCCTGCTGCGTTCCAAGACCGGCTCCATCAAGTTTATGGGCGAGGACATTACCCATACGCCTGCCGACAAGTTGGTGGGCAAGGGCCTGGCCCAGGTTCCCGAGGGCCGTCGCGCCTTTTTGCAGATGACGGTCGAGGAGAACCTGGAGATGGGCGCCTATACACAGCCCAAGTCCACGGTTGCTCCGGGCCTTGAGCGCGTCTACGAGCAGTTCCCGCGCCTGAAGGAGCGCCGCCGCCAGGTCGCCGGCACCCTTTCGGGCGGCGAGCAGCAGATGCTCGTCATGGGCCGTGCCCTTATGAGCAACCCCAAGCTGCTCATGCTCGACGAGCCTTCCATGGGCCTGGCGCCGATTCTGATTGAGCAGATCTTCCAGATTGTCGAGGACCTGCACAAGGCCGGTACCACGGTGCTTCTGGTCGAGCAGAACGCCCAGATGGCGCTTTCAATCGCCACGCGCGGCTACGTGCTCGAGACCGGCAAGATCACCATGACCGGCACCGGCCAAGAGCTCCTGCACGACGACAACGTCCGCAAGGCTTACCTGGGCGGCTAGGGACTTCCGCCGTTCTGCCGAAC
>URTP01000084.1 GCA_900550835.1 uncultured Collinsella sp.
AACGACGCTCTCGACAAGCGCGAGCATCAGCTGTCCAGCCAGGCCGGTCAGGTCGAGAAGCGCTCCCGTGAGCTCGAGGAGCTCTGCGCAAAGCAGACCTCCGAGCTCGAGCGTATCGCCGACCTTACCCGCGAGGACGCGCACAAGGAGCTCCTTGATAAGGTTCGCGGCGAGGTCACCCGCGAGGACGCCCCGATCATTCGCGAGTCTGAGCAGCAGGTTCGCGCCGAGTGCCACAAGACCGCCCAGGAGATTCTGTCTCTGGCGATTCAGCGCTGCGCTGCCGATCACACTGCCGAGGTCACCGTTACCTCCGTGCACATTCCCTCTGATGACCTCAAAGGCCGTATCATCGGTCGCGAGGGTCGCAACATCCGGACCTTCGAGCAGGTTTCCGGCGTCAACCTCGTGATCGACGACACGCCCGAGACCGTCGTTCTTTCGAGCTTCGACCCGGTCCGTCGTGAGACCGCCCGCGTCGCCCTCGAGAACCTCATCGCCGACGGCCGCATTCACCCTGCCCGTATCGAGGAGATGTATCACAAGGCCACCGACCTGGTTCAGCAGCGCGTGCGCGAGGCTGGCGAGCAGGCTGCCTTCGATACCGGCATCCACGATCTGCACCCCGAGATCGTCAAGACCCTTGGTGCCCTGCGCTACCGTACCTCGTTTGGTCAGAACGTGCTTCAGCATTCCCTCGAGGTCTCTGATCTGTGCGGCGTGATGGCTTCCGAGCTTGGCCTGGACGTTGTGACCGCCAAGCGCGCCGGCCTGCTTCATGACCTGGGCAAGGCAATCGACCACGACGTCGAGGGCCCGCATGCCGTCATCGGCGCCGAGCTTGCCCGCCGTTATGGCGAGAAGCCCGTTATCGTCCACGCTATTGAGGCTCACCATGCCGATGTCGACCCCAACACGGTGCTCGATGTCCTGGTGCAGGCCGCCGATGCTGTCTCTGCCTCTCGCCCCGGTGCCCGTCGCGAGTCTGCCGAGAACTACATCAAGCGTCTTGAGAAGCTTGAGGAGATCGCCAACTCCCATGACGGCGTCGAACGTACCTATGCCATGCAGGCCGGTCGCGAGGTCCACGTCATGGTCCAGCCGGACAAGATTTCCGATGCCCAGTCCACGGTTCTGGCTCACGATATCGCCCATCAGATCGAGGAAGAGATGGAGTATCCCGGTCAGGTGCGCGTCGTCGTGATTCGCGAGAGCCGCGCTGTCGATATCGCTAAATAACATGAGCGACGCGAACGAGCTCATCTCATTTATCGCGTCGATGTCGGGGGAGGGCAACCTTCGCGTCGAGGAGAACCTTGGCGAGGGGTATGTCCGCCTCCGCGTTTCGGAGGCCGAGCGGCGCCAGGCTAAGCACGACATTCAGCATGTCGAGGACATCGTCATCGAAATGCTCCGTAATGCTCGCGATGCCGGCGCCGACAAGGTCTATCTCGCCACGACCAAGGAAGATGGCGTCCGCACGCTTGTCTTTCTGGATAACGGTTCTGGCGTTCCGCAGGATATGCAAGAGCGAATCTTTGATGCCCGCGTTACCTCCAAGCTCGAGAGCATGAAGATGGACCGTTGGGGCGTTCACGGTCGTGGCATGGCATTGTTTTCGATTAAGCAGAACGCCGACGAGGCCCGTGTGGTCACGTCCGGCGTCGATCTTGGTTCAGCCTTCAAGGTGAGCGTTGCGGCCGACCGCCTCAGTGAGCGTGCCGATCAGTCCAGCTGGCCCCAGGCCGTCAAGGATGAGGACGGACGTTATGTCTGCGCTCGCGGTCCACATAATATTATTCGCGCTGCTTGTGAGTTTGCGCTCGAGGAGTTGCGTGGTTGCGATGTCTATCTCGGTTCTCCGTCTGAGATTGCCGCGACCCTTTATGCTCAAGCGTCAAGTCGGCTCGATACGTCTCGTCTCCTGTTCATTGATGACGAGAGCGAGCTTCCGGTTGTCGATCGTTTAGGCCTTGCTTCTGATGCCGAGGACTTTATCCGTATTTGTTCGGGTTTGGGTCTTGAGATGTCCGAGCGCACGGCCCATCGCATTTTGGCAGGGCAGATTAAGCCCGTTCGCGGTGTGACCGCGCGTCTGCTGCGCGAGCGTGATTCGTCCTCGCATGCGCCGACTCCTGTCGATCTCGCGAAGGATCGTCGCGGGCTACGTATTGCCAAGGATGACATGGCACAGTTTTCGCGCGCTGTGGAACGCGACTTTAATGACCTTGCCGCCCGGTACTATCTCAACCTTTGCGGCGACCCAAAGATCCGTGTTTCGCGTGATCGAATCACCGTGACCTTTGATCTTGCCAAAGAGGAATAGTGCCTTTACCGAGTCCACTCGGTACGATACAGTTGTTGCAGTTAAAACGTACTTTTAAATGCAGGAGTTTCTTCATGGATTGCCTGAAGGTATCAAGCAAATCATCGCCCGCGTCCGTTGCCGGCGCCATCGCCGGCATGGTCAAGGATGGTGTACCCGTCAACATCCAGTGTGTCGGCGCCGGTGCCGTCAACCAGGCTATTAAGGCCGTTGCTATCGCGCGCGGTTTTTTGATTCCAACCGGTTTTGATATTTCCTGCGCGCCCGTGTTCTCCGACATCCTCATTAACGGGGAGTCGCGCACGGCCATCCGCCTTTCTATCTACGTTCACCAGATCAATCGAGCTGCTATGGATAACGTCGTCATGGATGATGTTAAGCCTGTGGCATAGCTTCTGCTTGCCTTGTTTCGCTCCCCATCGTTAGGACTTATGCACATGGACCAGCGTTCCGTACGCGATATTCTTGCCGGTAAAACCTACTTTATCCGCACCTTTGGCTGCCAGATGAATCAGCACGACTCCGAGCGTGTGAGCGGTCTGCTTGATTCGTATGGCTGCCTCATGGCGCTCGATCCCGCGCATGCCGATATCGTTGTCTTCATGACGTGCTGCGTGCGCGAGGCCGCCGATACTCGCCTGTCCGGTCAGTGCAATTCCTGCAAAAGCCTGCCGCCTTCGCCTTCGGGCAAGCGCGTGGTTGCCGTTGGCGGTTGCATCGCGCAGCGCGATGGCGAGGGCCTGCTCACCAACGTCGATAACGTCAATGTCATCTTTGGCACGCATTCCATTGCACATGTGGCCGAGCTCATTGCCGAGGCGTTCCGTGATGGTAAGCGTCATATCCGCACCAATGAGCATGAGGATACGGATGCCATGAGCATGCCGTGGCATCGCGAGACTCAGTATCACGCCTGGGTGCCCATCATGACGGGCTGCAATAATTTCTGCACCTATTGCATCGTGCCGTACGTGCGCGGTCGCGAAAAGAGCCGCCCCTTCGAGGAGATTGTCGACGAGGTGACCGGTTTGGTGCGCCAGGGCGTGCGTGAGATTACGCTGCTGGGCCAAAACGTTAACTCATATGGTCGCGATCTGTTTGGCAAGCCGCGTTTTGCCGATCTGCTGCGTGCCGTGGGCGATACGGGCGTGGAGCGCATCTTCTTTACGTCTTCGCATCCCAAGGACCTGTTGCCCGAGACCATCGACGCCATGGCCGAGACGCCTGCCGTTATGCCGCAGCTGCACTTGGCCGTCCAGTCAGGTTCGACGCGGATCCTCAAAGAGATGAATCGCCGTTATACACGCGAGGACTATCTGGGCCTTGTCGATCGCATTCGCAACCGCATGCCCGATATCGCGCTCTCGACCGACATTATCGTTGGCTTCCCGGGTGAGACTGAAGAAGACTTTGAGCAGACGCTCTCACTTGCCGAGACGATCCGCTATGCTCAGGCCTATACCTTCATCTATTCCAAGCGCGCCGGTACCCCGGCCGCCGAGATTGATGATCCTACGCCGCATGAGGTTATTCTCGAGCGTTTCAACCGTCTGGTTAAGGTTATCGAGACCACGGCACACGAGTATAACCAGGGTGAGCTTCATACTGTGGTTCCGGCGCTCATTGAGGGAACGAGTAAAAAGAACGACGCGGTCCTGCTGGGCAAGAGTCCCAAGAATCAGACCGTGCATGCGCCTATCCCCGAGGGTTACAGCATCGATCAGCTTGTTGGTAAGATCGTTGATGTTGACGTTGACGTTGCCAAGACCTGGTATTTGTCCGGCTCCGTTGTGGGCGAGCCGCGCTAATGGTTTCTCCCGGGGCAGGTCTTTCCGCCGTTGCGATCGTCGGTCCGACGGCGGTTGGTAAGAGTGATGTTGCCGACCGTTTGGCAGCTCGTCTTTCGTCCGAAGTGCTGTCGTGCGATGCGATGCAAATCTATCGCGGCATGGACATCGGTACCGCAAAGATGGCGCCCGATGAGTGCACGGCGCCGCTGCGTCTCGTCGACATTGTAGAGCCGGGTGTGGCATATTCTGCTGCGCTTTATCAGGCCGACGCTCGCGCGCATGTTGAACGTCTCCTTGGTTCGGGTTGCCTGCCGGTTTTTTGCGGAGGTACGGGGCTGTATCTCAAGGCCGCCCTCGATGAGATGGACTTTTCCTCGGGTGAACTTGAGGACGATCGTCGTGCGGGCTATCAGGAGCTTGCCGAGCGTATTGGCGAGGAAGAACTGCATGCCTTGCTTGCCGAGCGCGATCCAGAATCGGCTGCTGTTATTCATCCCCATAACGTGCGCCGTGTGATTCGTGCGCTCGAGATGCATGATGATGGCGTCTCCTATGCGCAGCAAAAGTCGCAGTTTAGTGTTCCGCACGAGCATTATCATGCCCTTTGGTTTGGTCTGACGCGTAATCGCGAGGTGCTCTACGAGCGCATTAACCAGCGCGTCGATCTGATGTTTGAGCAGGGTCTTGTCGATGAGGTCCGCGGTCTTATGGGCCAGGGGCTGGGAGATGCCCTGACGTCGATGCAGGCAATTGGCTATAAAGAGATCATTGATGCTTTCAATGGCGTGATGAGCATGGATGAGGCTCGCGAACTCATTAAGATGCGTTCGCGTCGTTATGCCAAGCGTCAGCTTTCGTGGTTTAAGCGCGATGACCGTATCGTGTGGTTTGATATGGATGAATGTACGATCGATGAGGTCGTTGAGGATATCCTGCATCGTATTGAGGCTGCCTAATGCCCCGTTTCCCCCTTGTTCCCACGGCACCCGAGCCCGAGCGTGCCATTTTAGTTGGTGTTGAGTGGCGCGACAATGCATGGCCGCTCGATCGCTCGCTTGATGAGCTGGAGCGTCTTGCCCACACAGCTGGTGCCCAGTGCGTGGCACGCTTGTCGCAGCGTTTGGTAAAGCCGTATCCTAAATCGTTTATCGGTTCCGGTAAGGTTGAAGAGCTGTGCAGCCTGGTGCATCGCATGGATGCCGATGTCGTTATTTTTGACGACGACCTGACCCCCTCGCAGCAATCCTATTTGGAGAAAGCCGTGGGCGAGCCGGTAAAGATTATCGATCGTACTGCACTGATCCTGGATATCTTTGGCCTGCATGCTCAGACGCGTGAGGGACGCCTGCAGGTACAGCTGGCACAGCTTCAATATTTGTTGCCTCGCCTGCGTGGCATGTGGAGCCATCTCGCTAAGGAGCAGACGCGCGGCGGCATCGGCTCACGTTTTGGTCAGGGCGAAAGTCAGCTCGAGGTCGACCGTCGCCTCATTCGTAATAAGATCGCTGCGCTTCGTCGTGAGCTCAAGCAGGTTGAACAGCGTCGCGATGTTCAATCCAAGAGTCGCATTGAGTCCCCGGCGTTTCGCGTCGCGTTAGCCGGTTATACCAATGCCGGTAAATCGACGTTGCTCAATCGTCTGACCGGCTCTACGGTACTTTCGCAGGACAAGCTGTTTGCTACGCTCGACCCGACGACGCGTTCGTATCGTCTGCCCGGCGGTCGCGGCATGACGATTACCGATACCGTCGGCTTTATTCAAAAGCTGCCGCATGGTCTGGTCGATGCCTTTAAATCGACGCTGTCCGAGGTTTTGGGTGCCGATCTAATTCTCAAAGTCGTAGATGCGTCTGACGAGGACTATGAGCGGCAGCTGGAGGCTGTCGACCGCGTGCTTGATGAGATCGGCGCCGGAGAGCGTTTAACGCTGACCGTATTCAATAAAATCGATCTTCTCGATAGCGTCGATCGATTGAGTTTCCGTCGTCGCTATCCGGAGGCCGTTCTGTTCTCGGCCCAAACGGGCGAGGGGCTCGACGATCTCGTCGACTGGATTGCTCGCGAGGCATCTGCCACCGATGTGTTGCTCTCCGCTGATATCCCGTATCGTGAGGGCGCTCTCATCACGCTGGTGCATGAGCAGGGAACCCTTCTGCATGAGGAATATCTCGAGGACGGCGTTCGCATTGTGGCGAAACTGCCGGCTCGTATTGCACCGCGGCTCGAGCGTTATCGCACCGAGTAGACGATCTCCAAAATGCCCAGAATGATGGGCTGATGCAGCAGATAAAAGGGGAGAGCGTGACGTCCAAGGCTGGCGAGCGCCGGCAGGGGGTTGGCGTAGGCCCAGCTAGGGACGGTCTTATCGATACTCTTCGCTATGTGTGCGGCGAAGTATCCTGCAAGATACATAAAGATAAACGGGATGATGGGGTAGTAATCACCTGAGACAAACCCAGGGCTCGGAAATCCCAGCCACGCCAGGTAGGGGACAGGGTAGATCGTTTTGGGGATGCTCCAGGTGAGGGCGAACAACACAAGGCATAGGGGCATGCCCCATCTCGCCGTTATCTTCTTAAGGATGGGATCGGTCAACGCCACGATGCCGGTGCATGCGGCCATGCAGTAGATGATGCCAAAATTAACCGAATCGTCGAATGAGACAAGTGTTGTTGCCAACCAGACAACGAGTGCTGCTAAGGCGTATTTGGCGGCACGTTTGATATTGTTGCGCGAAAGAGTGCACATCCAACCCGCGATAAACAAAAATACCCAGCTGATGCTGGCGCGCCAGACGTCTTGAAAGACAGTCTGGGTAAACCAAGGCATATCCCAGCCGTACAGGTAGGCGAGATCATAGCAAGCGTGAAAACCTGCCATAGAAATCATCGTAAACCCGCGGACGGTATCAAAGATGGTGATGCGTTTTTGCATTACGAGAACCGGCGCATTAAACCGACAACTTTACCCAAAATAACGGGGTTCGTCGCATAGATGGGCTCCATAGTGTCGTTCTCGGGCTGCAAGCGCACGCGCCCCTGCTCCTTGTAGAACGTCTTGACGGTCGCTGAACCATCAATCATGGCCACGACAATTTCGCCGTTCATGGCACTCTTTTGTTCACGGACGATGATGTAATCGCCATTGAAGATGCCGACATTGATCATTGAGCTCCCATGCACCTCAAGGATAAAGGAACCCTGATCAGTGGCGATTTCGGTCGGGATAGTAAACGTGTCTTCAATATTCTGCTCGGCCAGAATGGGAATCCCTGCCGCGACGCGACCAACGAGCGGTAGCGAGACCGTTCCGCGAGGTGCGGTGGGCTCGTCAGATTTAGAAATTGAGACAGAGGAACCGTCCTCGTTAAAGAGTTCCAGGGCGCGCGGTTTGGTGGCATCGCGCTTGAGTAGCCCGCGCGCCTCCAGGGCAGAGAGATGGGCGTGCACGGTGCTGGGGGAGGAAAGGCCCACGGCAGAAGCCATCTCGCGCACGCTGGGCGGATAACCCTTCTCCTGCTGATATTCCTTGATGAAGTCGTAAATTTGCTGCTGACGCTTGGTAATTTTGCGAGCCATCAGGGCATCCTCTCTACCCATGTCAAACAAATGTTCGAATTTTGCTTGACAGGAACAACTGTTCGAAGATAATAATAACCGAACATTCGTTCTCGCGCTAGACATTTTTGTCCGCGCGGCTTGATAAAACTGTTCTCAGCAAAACACGCGAGAGGAGAACATGATGAACGCAACGAATATGGTCCAGGGAAACCTCGCCCTTAAGCTCGAGACGCCTGCAGAACCCACTTTTACGGTTGTTCAGGGTGGCCGCTCCGGCATTCAACCTTTGACCGTAAAGCCTGCTCGCAATCAGCAGGCTGTAGTCGCGCCGGCCCGCGTTGCCCTGAAGGTTCCGACGATTGTCGCCGTCGCCGTTGCGCTTACGCTCTTCTTTGTCCTCGCTACTTCGGTCTTTAGCGCTCGTCACGCCGTGTATGCCGAGTCCGTTTCCAACATTACTTACGAGACCATTCGCGTTCAGACTGGCGATTCTCTTTGGTCGCTTGCCGAGGAATATCCAATCGAAGGCCTTTCCACGCAAGAGACTTCCGACATGATCCGTAACGTCAATCATCTGGAGCATGGTTCGCTCGCCGCCGGTGCGCATCTTAAGGTTCCTGCTCGTTCGTAATCATTATCGCGCTGCGCATGGTACCCTTGTTATCGTTTAAGAGGAGGTACCATGCGCTGTCCCAAATGCGGCAAGGCACATACCCGCGTCGTTGATTCCCGTATGCAGGAGTCAAATAACACCATTAAGCGCCGTCGCGAATGTTGCTCGTGTAACTATCGCTTTACAACGTTCGAGCGATGCGAGGACCCTATCGAGGTCATTAAGTCAGACGGAACCAAGCAGCGGTTCGATCGCAATAAGCTGCTCGTCGGCTTGATGCGCGCCACCATCAAGCGCGATATCGACACTAAGAAGCTCAATGAGATTATCGACGACATCGAGGTCGAGCTGCGCTCTCGCACACTGACGGCCGTCACGTCCCATGAGTTGGGTGACATGGTGCTCAAGCGCTTGGCCAAGATCGACAAGGTTGCGTACATCCGTTTTGCCTCGGTCTACCGCGATTTCAAAGACGTCGATGAATTTCTGCAAGAGCTCGACAAGCTAAGGTGATTCCATGTCCAACATTACCGTCAACATAAAGCGTCTCGACCCCACCGTCGAGCTTCCCAAATACGCCCATCCCACCGATGCCGGCTTGGATCTACGCTCCAACGAAGACTGCGTCCTGAAGCCCTTCGAACGCCGTCTGGTCTCTACGGGGCTGGCCATCGCCCTGCCCGATGGCTACGCCGGCTTCGTCCAGCCCCGCAGCGGCTTGGCCATCAAGCAGGGCTTGTCTATAGTCAACACGCCGGGCCTCATCGACGCTCACTACCGAGGAGAACTCAAGGTTATCCTCATCAACCTGGATCCCACCAACGACATCCAAATCAACAAAGGCGACCGCATAGCCCAACTCGTCATCCAAGAAGTCCCCACGGTCAATCTCATAGAAGTAGAAGAACTAGACGAAACCGACCGAGGCAAAGGAGGCTTCGGCTCCAGCGGCATCGCCTAGGGCGCTCGTATCCCTCCCGCCCGGGGCTTACCTATATCATTCCATGCTCAAACATTCTCGCGTCGCTTCGCTCGCTGCGAAACTGCGCGTGGAACGATATAGGTAAGCCCCGGCGG
>URTP01000085.1 GCA_900550835.1 uncultured Collinsella sp.
CTTGACCGAGCGAAAACCTTGCGCCTGGCCTTCGGCGGAACGTGCCGGATGGTGGAATTGTGTGCAGCCCGGTTTTCCGTTGACCGACGCCGGGGTCCCCGCCATAATACTTTCAGTTCACGCACGAATCCGCTGCCAGAGACAGCCGGTGCAAACGGGCATCGCCCGCGAGCTTAATGGGATATCCCGCCAGCCGAGGTGGTCGAGTAGATATGTCTTCTCGCCCCCGTCGCTCATGCAGCGCGGGGGCTTTCTTTTTGGACATGCCCCCGTCACGTCCTTGTGGCGGACCGTGCCCGGAAAGAATTCGAGGAGGTGTAATTCATGCCCCAGCAGTACAAAATCGACAAGGTTGCAGAGATCGAGTCCCGTATCGCCGAGAACGCCGGTCTGTTCGTCGTCAACTACAACGGTCTGACGGTTAAGCAGGCTCAGGAGCTGCGTCATCAGCTTCGCGAGTGCGGCGCCGAGATGAAGGTCTACAAGAACAACCTGGTCAAGATCGCTCTCAAGAACCAGGAGCAGCCCGAGATCGACGATATCCTCGCCGGCCCCGTCGCTTATGTGTTCTACGAGACCGAGCCGGTCGAGGCCGCTAAGGCCCTTAAGGACTTCTCCGCTAAGTCCAAGGGCGTCCTTGAGATCAAGGGCGGTATCTCCGACGGCAAGGCCGTTTCCGCCGATGATGTTAAGGCTATCGCCGAGCTGCCCACCAAGGATCAGCTTCTCGGCCAGATCGCCGGTCTCATCTCCGGTTTCGCTCGCGACATCGCTGTCTGCGTCAACGGCGTTTCCTCTGGTCTCGCTCGTTCGATCCAGCAGGTCTCCGAGCAGAAGGCAGCCTAGTTGCTGTTTTCACCCGCGGCGGCAACGCCGCACCCCTGGCGCATTCGCGCCGTGTTTTAACTGATCTCCGTGCATCCGCACGGAAACCGAAAGGACTTAGAAATGGCTAAGCTTACCACCGATGAGATCATCGATGCTCTTAAGGAAATGACCCTTCTCGAGGCTTCCGAGCTCGTTAAGGCTATCGAGGACACCTTCGGCGTTTCCGCCGCTGCTCCTGCTGCTGTTGTCGCCGCTCCCGCTGCTGGCGCTGCTGAGGCCGAGGAGAAGACCGAGTTTGACGTCGTGCTCGAGGGCTTCGGCGACAACAAGATCCAGGTCATCAAGGCCGTCCGTGAGCTCACCAACCTTGGCCTGAAGGAGGCCAAGGAGGTCGTCGAGGGCGCTCCCAAGGCTGTTCTCGAGGGTGCCAAGAAGGAGGACGCCGAGGCTGCCAAGGAGAAGCTCGAGGCTGCTGGCGCTGCTGTCACCCTCAAGTAATCAGGCTTTCTCGCCAGATTCCTTTGCAGACGGGGTTCGCATTGCGAGCCCCGTCTTTTTTGTTTTTCGGTCCCTCGGCATCGGTTGCTCAAACTGCCATGTTCTGTGATTTGCGTCGTATCGGGTGCCCTGCCGTTGGGCAATAAAATTGCACCATTCGAGCAATAATTTGCGTTGACCTGCTGATGAATTGTCTCTGCCTTGTAGCGACATATAGTTCCAGCGGTAAGATGCTTGGGTATCGCAATTTGGTCTGCGGCTGTGTGCCGCACGCATGGGGCGCTTTTGCGCCTGCGAAAGGATCTTTGAATAACATGAAGGCAATCATCCCCGCCGCCGGTCTTGGCACGCGTTTTCTGCCTGGCACCAAGTGCACGCCCAAAGAGATGCTGCCGGTGCTCGACAAGCCCGTCATTCAGTACGTCGTCGAGGAGGCGCTCGAGCCCGAGGAGGTCGACGATGCCATCATCGTTACTTCTCCCGGTAAGCCCGAGCTACTGAACTACTTCCAGCCTGATCGCTCGCTCGAGAACCTGCTGCGCGAGCGCGGCAAGAACGCCTATGCCGATGCTGTCGCCCACGCTGGCGGTATGCCGGTCGACTTCCGTTATCAGTACGAGCCCAAGGGCCTCGGCCATGCTATTCGCTCTGCTGCCGACGCCGTGGCAGGGGAGAACTTCCTGGTTCTTCTGGGCGACTACGTTGTGCCTAACCGCGATATCTGCGACAAGATGCTCGCCGTTTCCAAGGAGCACGGTGGCGCTTCGGTTATCGCCGTCGCTGCTTGCTCGCCCGAGGAAGTCAGCCGCTACGGCGTTATCGCCGGCGAGCGCGTCGGTTCGCTCGAGGGCGCCGAGAACGTTGCCGATGCCGAGCCGGGCGCTGTCTGGCGCATCGGCGGTCTGGTCGAGAAGCCCGCTCCCGAGGCGGCTCCGTCCAACCTGTACATCGTCGGTCGCTACCTGCTGAGCCCGCTGGTCATGGACTTGCTGGCAGATCAGCAGGCCGGCAAGGGCGGCGAGATCCAGCTCACCGACGCCATGGCCCGTTCGCTCGACCGCGAGGCCATGTACGCCGTCGTCATCGACCCGCTGTCGGGCTACGACACCGGCACTCCCTCTGGTTGGATGGCCACTAACGCCCTCATGGCTGCAAACGACCCCCGCTTTGCCGATGCCTTCTGGGACGCCATCGACGAGCGCGGCGGATTGATGCGCAAGTAAGCCATCGGGCATCGACATTTACGGGTGCGGACTTCGGTCTGCACCCGTTTTTTTATTCGAGCTACAGCTTGGCTCCGGAAAGTGCGACCCACAATTTGGTCGAATTCTGGGACGCGCTTTCCGGTTGGAACCCCTAGCGGAAACTGCGACCCGGAATTTCGGCTCAGAACGGGATATGCTTTCCCAAACAGTGCTCAACCGGAAACTGCGACCCAGTTTGAGGCCTCAAAACGGGACGCACTTTCCGCCTGACCAACCCTCGCCGTCATTTCGCCGTTCAGCGGCCCGCACCAGCGGTCTCGTTCACATAAAATATATGAACAGGTGTTCGATACATACCTATCTACCTGCATCTTTTCTGCCGAAAAACTTTGCTACTCCAAAAACTCAATCGCGTCAAGGCTTTTCTTGCCCAACGGTCGGTACCTGATAAACTATTAGGTTGCGATAACTGGCGAAGCTATGCCTCGCCAACCCACCGAGCATTTCCGTGAAGGAGGAAAAACCTGGTGACCTACGCATACACTGCCACTGAGCGCAAGCGCGTCAGCTTCGGGAAAATCCCGGAGGCCATGGAGCTCCCCAACCTTATCTCTGTTCAAAGGGAATCCTTTGAGCGTTTTAAGGACGAGGGCCTTCGTGAGGCGTTCAAGGAATCCAGCCCCATCCAGAGCCAGAACCATGTTCTCGAGGTTACCTTCGGCGAGCATCAGTTCGGCGACCCCGCGCACACCGTCGAGGAGTGCCGCGAGAAGGATATGACCTATCAGGCTCCGCTTCTGACCGACGTCCGTCTCACCAACAAGGAGACCGGCGAGATCAAGGAGCAGCTCGTCTTCATGGGCGACTTCCCCATGATGACCGATCAGGGCACCTTCATCATCAACGGTACCGAGCGTATCGTCGTCTCGCAGCTCGTCCGCTCCCCGGGCGTGTACTACAGCTCCGAGATGGATTCGGGCAAGCAGATCTACAAGGCCCAGATCATCCCGTCCCGCGGTGCCTGGCTTGAGTTTGAGGTCGACAAGCGCGACCAGCTCATGGTCTCCATCGACCGTAAGCGCAAGCAGAGCGCCACGATGTTCCTGCGCGCCCTTGGCATCGCCGTCACCAACGATGACATCATCGAGCTGCTTGGCAACTCCGATGTGATCAAGCGCACCCTGGAGCGCGACACCGCCCTTACCCGCGAGGACGCCCTCATCGAGATCTACCGTCGTCTGCGCCCGGGCGAGCCTCCCACCGTGGACGCTTCCCGCAGCCTGCTCGAGGGTCTGCTCTTTAACCCGCAGCGCTACGATCTGGCCCGCGTCGGTCGTTACAAGGTCAACAAGAAGCTCAACCTCACCACCGAGGAAGAGGTCACGGTGCTCACCGACGAGGATATCGTTGCGACGCTGCGCTACCTCCTGTCCCTCGCTGCCGGCGAGCAGGGTTTCAAGGTCGACGACATCGACCACTTCGGCAACCGCCGTATCCGCACCGTCGGCGAGCTCGTCGCCAACCAGTTCCGTATCGGTATGAGCCGTATGGAGCGCGTCGTCCGTGAGCGCATGAGCTCCCAGGACATCGACGAGATCACCCCGCAGTCGCTCATCAACATCCGCCCGATCGTGGCCTCCATCAAGGAGTTCTTCGGTTCCTCGCAGCTCTCGCAGTTCATGGACCAGGCGAACCCCCTGACCGGTCTGACCCACAAGCGCCGTCTGTCCGCACTCGGCCCTGGTGGTCTTGCCGGCCACAAGTCCGGCTCCAGCCGCCGCACCAACGTGCCGACGGCCGTCCGCGACGTTCACAATTCGCACTACAGCCGCATGTGCCCGATCGAGACCCCCGAAGGCCCCAACATCGGCCTGATCGGCTCGCTCGCCCTCTACGCCCGCGTCAACGAGTACGGCTTCATCGAGGCCCCGTTCCGTCGTGTCGAGAACGGCGTTGCCACCGATCAGATCGACTGGATGACCGCTGACGAGGAAGAGAAGCACGTCATCGCGCCGGCCAACACGCCGCTCGATCCCAAGACCAACGAGTTCATCACGACCGATGCCGAGGGCAAGATCGTCCGCCCGCACACCGTGATCGCCCGTACCCGCGACTTCGACGGTTCCTTCGGCGCTCCCGCCGACGTGCCCGTCGAGGACGTCGACTACATGGACGTCTCGCCGCGTCAGATGCTCTCCGTCGCAGCCACGCTGATCCCGTTCCTTGAGCACGACGACGCCAAGCGTACGCTGATGGGCGCTAACATGCAGCGTCAGGCCGTGCCGCTGGTTCACCCCGCCGCTCCCTATGTCGGTACCGGCATGGAGCGTCGCGCCGCTCTGGACTCCGGCGAGGTCACCCTGGCCAAGAACGCCGGCGAGGTCATCTTTGCCGACGCCGCCAAGATCATCGTCAAGCATGCCGGCGGCATGGACGAGTATCACCTGGCCAAGTACCAGCGCTCCAACCAGTCCACCTGCATCAACCACCGTCCGCTCGTGCGCGTCGGTGACACCGTTGAGCAGGGCGAGCCCCTGGCCGACGGTCCTTCGACCGATCACGGCGAGCTCGCACTGGGCCAGAACCTCACCGTGGCCTACATGCCGTGGGAAGGCTTTAACTACGAGGACGGTATCGTCGTGTCCGAGCGCCTGGTGGCCGAGGACCTGCTGACGACCATCAACATCACCCGTCACGAGATCGACGCCCGCGACACCAAGCTCGGCCCCGAGGAGATCACCCGCGAGATCCCGAACCTCTCCGAGGACATGCTTGCCAACCTCGACGAGGACGGCATCATCCGCATCGGCGCCGAGGTCGGCCCTGGCGACATCCTGGTCGGCAAGGTCACGCCTAAGGGCGAGAGCGCTCTGACCGCCGAGGAGCGCCTGCTGCGCGCCATCTTCGGTGCCAAGGCCCACGACGTCCGCGATACCTCCCTTAAGATGCCTCACGGCGCTTACGGCCGCGTCATCGATGTCGTCCGCTTTAGCCGCGAGAACGGCGACGACCTGGCCCCCGGCGTCAACGAGCAGGTGCGCGTCTACGTCGCCCAGCGTCGTAAGATCCAGCAGGGTGATAAGATCGCCGGCCGCCACGGCAACAAGGGTGTTATCTGTAACGTTCTGCCGGTCGAGGACATGCCCTACATGGCTGACGGTACCCCGATCGACGTTATCCTCAACCCGCTGGGCGTTCCTTCGCGTATGAACGTCGGCCAGCTGCTCGAGTGCCACCTTGGCTGGGCTGCTGCCTGCGGTTGGGATACCGAGCAGGCCGACTCCGACAAGTACGTCCCCGGTCCGTTCTTCACCGCCACGCCCGTCTTCGACGGCGCCAAGGAGGACGAGATCGCCGAGGTCATCCGTCGTGCCAACAAGAACATGCTCAACAAGGCCACCGCTGCCTTTGGCGATCACATGCGCCCCGAGTTCGTCACCCAGCTTGACGAGCGCGGCAAGACCCGTCTGTTCGACGGCCGCACCGGCGAGGAGTTCCGCGAGCCCATTACCGTGGGTACGTCCTACATCCTCAAGCTCGGCCACATGGTCGACGACAAGATCCACGCCCGTTCGACTGGCCCTTACAGCCTGGTTACCCAGCAGCCTCTGGGCGGCAAGGCCCAGTTCGGCGGCCAGCGCTTCGGCGAGATGGAAGTTTGGGCACTGTACGCTTACGGCGCTTCCAACGTCCTGCAGGAGATCCTGACCGTCAAGTCCGACGATACCGTGGGCCGCGTCAAGACCTACGAGTCCATCGTCAAGGGCGAGAACGTTCCTGTCCCGGGTATCCCCGAGTCCTTCAAGGTTCTCGTCAAGGAGATCCGCTCCCTCGCGCTGGACATCGAGCCCATGCACGATGCCGACGAGGACGCCTCCGCCCCTGTGACCGCCGAGGAGACCTCTGCTCTCGACGACCTGGCTGCGCTCGCCGGCGTTGACACCGACGTCGAGGCCGAGGATGCCGAGACCGCCGAGGCACCCGAGGCTGTCGCCGCCACGACCACTGATAAGGAGTAGTTGACTGTGGCAGATTTCGAAGCTACTGATTTTGACTCGGTAAAGATCTCCCTTGCCTCCGCCGACCAGATCCGTTCCTGGTCGCACGGTGAGGTCAAGAAGCCGGAGACCATCAATTACCGTACCCTCAAGCCCGAGAAGGACGGCCTGTTCTGCGAGAAGATCTTCGGTCCCGCCAAGGACTGGGAGTGCTCCTGCGGCAAGTACAAGGGCATCCGCTTTAAGGGCATCGTCTGCGAGCGCTGCGGCGTCGAGGTCACCTCGGCCAAGGTGCGTCGCGACCGCATGGGCCACATCGAGCTCGCCGCTCCCGTGTCCCACATCTGGTACTTCAAGAGCCCCACGAGCTTCCCGATGAGCCGTATGCTCGACATCAAGTCCAAGGACCTCGAGAAGGTTCTGTACTTTGCCAGCTACATCATCACCGAGGTTGACTACGAGGCTCGCGAGGCCGACGCCGACGACCTGCGCGAGGAGCTCGCCGCCGATCTGGAAGAGATCGATGCCGAGTGCGCCCGCCAGATCGAGTCCCTCAAGGAGCAGGGCGACCCCGAGAACTTTGACGAGTTCTCCGACGAGGAGCCGCTGACCCCCGAGGAGATCGCCTCTGGCATCGTCGATATCGAGGAAGAGTGCAAGGACGAGAAGCAGCTCCGCACGGACGCCTTCAACGCCTTCATGAAGCTCACCGAGCGCGACCTCATCTCCGATGAGCCGCTGTTCCGCGAGATGACCCGTTACTACTCCATGTACTTCAAGGGTGGTATGGGTGCCGAGGCCGTCCGCGACCTGCTCGCTGCCATCGACCTCCCCTCCGAGGCCGAGAAGCTCAAGGCCATCATCGCTGACGAGGATTCTCAGAAGCAGAAGCGCGAGAAGGCCGTCAAGCGCCTCGAGGTCGTTGACGCCTTCCTGAAGGGTGGCAACAGCCCCGCGAACATGATTCTGGACGTCATCCCGGTCATTCCGCCCGATCTGCGCCCGATGGTCCAGCTCGACGGCGGCCGCTTCGCCACCTCCGACCTCAACGACCTGTACCGCCGTGTGATCAACCGTAACAACCGTCTGAAGCGACTGATCGAGCTCGGCGCCCCTGAAATCATGCTCAACAACGAGAAGCGCATGCTCCAGGAAGCCGTCGACTCCCTGTTCGACAACGGCCGTCGTGGTCGCCCGGTCACCGGTGCCTCCAACCGTCCGCTGAAGTCCCTGTCCGACATGCTCAAGGGTAAGCAGGGTCGTTTCCGTCAGAACCTGCTCGGTAAGCGTGTGGATTATTCCGGCCGTTCCGTGATCGTGGTCGGTCCGTCCCTGCGCATGCACCAGTGCGGTCTGCCGAAGCCGATGGCCCTCGAGCTGTTCAAGCCGTTCGTCATCAAGCGCCTCGTGGACCTGAACTATGCGCAGAACATGAAGTCCGCCAAGCGTCTTGTGGACCGCGGCGACGCCGAAGTGTGGGGCGTGCTCGAGGAGGTCATCTCCGAGCACCCCGTGCTGCTCAACCGTGCACCTACGCTGCACCGTCTGGGTATTCAGGCATTCGAGCCGATTCTGGTGGAAGGCAAGGCCATCCACCTGCCGCCGCTTGCCTGCGCCGCATTCAACGCCGACTTCGATGGCGATCAGATGGCAGTCCACCTGCCGCTGTCCGCTGAAGCCCAGGCTGAAGCACGCTCCCTGATGATGGCTTCCGACAATATTCTGAAGCCGGCTGACGGCCACACCGTGACCATGCCGAGCCAGGATATGATCCTCGGTTTGTACTACCTGTCCACCGTGCTGGAAGGCGTCAAGGGCCAGGGCCGCGTGTTCTCCTCGCTGGAAGAGGCCGAAATGGCCCTCGACAAGCATGAGATCGACATGCAGGCCAAGGTGCTTATCCGCCTTCCGGAAGACTTTGTGTTGCCGAAGGGCTGGGAGCCGAGCGAAATCGAAGTCGTCGATCCGGAACCGGGCAGCCCGGCCGTGGTGAAGGAAGAGCGCTTCCATGATGGTTCCGTGCTTTTCGCAACCTCCTATGGCCGTATTCTGTTCAACAGCACGCTGCCGGTGGATTACCCGTTCGTGAACGATCAGGCTCCGAAGAAGCGTCTGAGCAAGATCGTCGACGACATCGCAACCCGTTACTCCACCGCACAGGTGGCGGCAACGCTGGACGCGCTGAAGGATATGGGCTTCACCCGCGCACCGTGGTCCGGCGTGTCCTTCGCGTTCTCCGACGTTATCCAGCCGTCCGAGCGCGACGAGTACATCGAGAAGTACGAAGCCGAAGCCGACAAGGTCAACGAGAACTACGAAATCGGTATGCTCACCGAAGAGGAGCGCCGTCAGGAACTCATCGACCTGTGGACCAAGTGCACCAGCGAGGTTTCTGAGGCGGTCGAGGAACACTTCGACTCCAAGAACAACCTGGCTATCATCGTGCAGTCCGGTGCACGAGGAAACATGATGCAGATCAACCAGATCGCAGGCATGCGAGGCCTCGTGGCCAACCCGAAGGGCGAGATCATTCCTCGACCGGTGAAGTCCAACTACCGTGACGGCCTGTCCGTGCTGGAATACTTCATCTCCCAGCACGGTGCACGTAAGGGT
>URTP01000086.1 GCA_900550835.1 uncultured Collinsella sp.
GGCCCCTATATATCGTCCCACGCGCAGTTTCGCAGCGAAGCGAGAATGTTTGAGCATGGGATGATATATAGGGGCCTCCCGCGGGTAAGCGGACATAAAGACGCTAGCGGATATGCGCGGGTTTTCCGCCCCAGTAGAAGCGGCAGAAGGCTCTTTTGCGCTTTTGGGGTTTGCCTACGAGCTCCATGGTTGCGATGGCTATGTCTTCGGCTGCGTGGGGGCGGCGTAGTACTTCGCCGTTGATGAGCAGTGCCTTGAGCGACTCAGGATGATCGTGGAGATGACGCAACGTCACGATGAGCTCTCGTGCGGTGGTGACATGCATGCTGGCGCCCATGCCGGTGAGCATGGTGGTGTTGGCCTTTTCCTGGCCATAGGACTTGCCCAGCAGGATCATCGGCAGATGTGCGCATAGGCACTCGGTGACGGTGAGTCCGCCCGATTTGAGAATTGCCAGGTCGCAGCCGTGCATGAGGGCCGCCATGTCGTCGACATAGTCCAGCACCGTGACATTTTCGAGCTTCATGGCATCGAAGAGTGTCTTGAGGCGGGCGGCGTATTCCTTATCCTTGCCCGGCAAAAAGACAAAGTGCATGTCTTCGAAGCTGCGTAGGAAGGGGAGGGTGCGGTCCATCTCCGCGCGAAAGCGAACGTACGGTTGAGGCAAGCTGGCACCGGCCATTACCAGTACGACGGTCTTGTCGGTGGGGAGGTTGAACTTAGCTAGCTCTTCCTCGCGATCGTAATCCGTGTCGAATCCGGCGCGAATAGGAATGCCGGTAATGCGAATCTTTGTCTCGAGCACCTTGCGCGGACGCAGCGTTTCGGCCATAAATTCGTTGGCAACACAGAATAAATCGGTGTCCTTGTGGGGCCACCATCCCTCGACTTCGTAGTCGGTCGGTACGCAGACGACCGGATAATCGATACCCGTAATTACGCGGGCGCCCACGGCAACATTGGCTGCTGTGATGTGCGTCGCAACCACGGCTATGGGCCTGCGGCTACGAATATATTCGTTGAAGGCGGGGAACATAATTCGCGACCATGCCGTTCCGCCACCCCAGAGAAGATGTCCCGTAAGCGTATATCGCCAGGTCAGGTCGTAAATGGGGCGCGTGGCTCCCGTAAAAGAAGCCGCGGTCTTATTGCCGTCGAATTTAATACGTCCAAAATCAAGGATATCGAGCACTTCAATTTCAATATCCTCGGGGATGCCATTGGTGCCGCGGATGAGGTCGAATGCCTGCGCAATCGCATTTGCGGCGGCCTTGTGGCCCGAGCCGACCGAGGCGTGCACGATGGTCACGAGAGGTTTTTGCTGAGCTAAGAGCGTGGTTTGCTCCGATTGGGGAGTGCTGTGCGTGAGCAGGGGAGCGTCGTCGCTCGTCTGCGTCTGATCCATCGATAACTCCCCTTCGACGTTGTAACACGGTTTTATCATTGTAGTGCATGAGTGTCACGTTCACGTAAATTTGGGTATGAGCGCAAAGAACGACAACGTTTCGACGAGAGGACTCTTCATGATTACCGATCAGACAATCGATGTTGCGATTATCGGCGGCGGCCCCGCGGGCTATGCTGCCGCCATTTATGCGGCGCGCGCCAACCTGACGACGACTGTCCTTGAGCAGGGCATGTCGGGCGGACAGATTGCTACGAGCAACGAGATTGAGAATTATCCTGGCATTCCGCTGCTGAGCGGTGTCGAACTTGGTGAGCGGTTCCAACAGCATGCTGAAGGCCTGGGGGCTCAGGTTGAATGGAGTATGGTGACGGGCGTCGATTACGATGCCGATGCGGCTCAATTTACCATCCATCATGATATAGGCGACATAGCAGCCAAGAGCGTCATTGCGTGCATGGGCGCCACGCCGCGTCCTGCGGGTTTTGTCGGCGAGGACACGTATCGCGGTCGTGGCGTTTCGTACTGCGCGACGTGTGACGGCATGTTCTTCCGTGGCAAACAGGTCTTTGTTATCGGAGGCGGCAATTCAGCATGCGAGGAGGCACTGTTCCTGTCCGACATTGCCAGCAGCGTGACTATCGTGCTGCGTCGCGATCAGTTCCGTGCACCCGAGGGCGTTGTGAATAAAGTTCTTGCTAAGGACAATATTTCAGTTAGGTACCAAACTAGTATTGTTGAGCTTTCTGGTGGAGCGATGCCCACGACAATTATGTTCAAGGACAATGCGAGCGACAAGACGTATGCCGAGACCTTTGAACCTGGCTCGTTTGGCATTTTTGTCTTTGCTGGCACGCAACCTCATTCCGAGCTTGTTGAGCATCTAGTCGATCTGGCTCCCGACGGCGGCATTGTTACCGATGATTCGATGGCCACCCGTACGCCCGGCTTATTCGCAGCCGGCGATATCCGTTCCAAGCGTTTACGCCAGGTTGTGACCGCCGTTTCGGACGGAGCCATAGCAGCAACCAGCGCATACGCGTTTCTCCGCAGATAAGTACGATAATATATCTTATGTAAGGTTGATATCTTTAAATATAGTGGTTGGACGGTGCATCAATGTACAGTCCAACCACTTTTACTTGGCGGTTATGTGGTATGCAAAACTAGATAACCTAGAATACAATATAGAAAATGAACGGAGGACCCCTATGAACTACGTCAAACATGTTATCCCGATGTCTGATACATCGGTCAGCATTAAGCCCGAGGATATTCAGCCGACGGTGCTGCCGGATGCATTTATTCAGTCCGATATGGTGGGTAAACTCAACGCGTTGAGCCTGCCACGCTATGACCAGCTGCCCAACGTAACGCTCTATCGCGATCAGGTTATTGAATATGTTGCACTGTGGATGGAGCCGCTTTCGATTTGCGTAGAGCAACCCGTTATCACGCCATCGATGATCAATAACTACGTGAAGGTCGGCCTCGTTCCTGCTCCGGTTAAAAAGCAGTATGGCCGTGAGCAGATGCGCGTCTCATCGCCATTTGCATCTTTAAGCAGGTGCTGCCCATCGCTGCGGTTCAGGCGCTCTTTAATATTCAGCGCTTGAGCTACGATGCTCCGACGGCCTTCGATTATGTAGTCGATCAACTTGAGGCATCGATTCGTGCGGCGTTTTCCGTCGAGCAGACTCCCGTGCCCGATACCGCACATCAGGTTACGCGCGAATCGCTGCTCGTACGCAGTGCGGTTTCGTCTTTCGTATCGAAGGCGTACTTGATGAGCTATCTCAAGTTCAATGGGTTTAATAGCTAACCGAGGTATAAGACGGGCGGGATAAAGAGCCGCTGGTCCCTTATCCCGCCCGTATGTTTGTCTAGTTGGACATTATCGGCCCGAAGCCACGCCCATGCCGTAGCCGATGATGAGGCCGTGCATCTCGGCATAGTATGAATCTAGCCCGTTGCAGGGCATGATAATCGTCTTTGAGCCGGGCCAATGCTCGACTATGCGGTCAGCAAGCGCCTGGGCTCCAGCTTCGTTCTCAACGTGATCGATGATGACCTCGCCGCCGGTAAAGCCTTCGGCCTCCATAGTATCGACAATCTTGGTGAGCATCTTCTTTTCGCCGCGGGTGTGCCCAACGAGTTCAATTTTGCCCGCTTCGCTCGCCGTGCCCAAAATGCGGATATTGAGCTTGTTAGCAATAACGCCGGCCGCCTTAGGGATACGTCCGGCCTTCGCAAGGTTTTCGTAGTTGCACAAACTAAAGAGGATCTTGCTGTTCTGCTCCAAGCTATCGAAGTAAGCGCAGGCGTCCTCAAAGGAGGTATCCGGGTTGCTCGTAAGATAGCGGTCGAACTGTAAGAAGATCAGATCCATTTTGCCACCTGCGGCTCGCGAGTTAACCAAATGAATCTGACGGTTGGGCTCTTCGGCAAGCACCATGTCACGCGCGGTGGCCGCGGCATTGTAGCTTCCCGAGACGCCCTCGGAGATGGGCATGCAAATCGTCTTGTCAGCGAGCTTAAAGAGCTCAGCCCACTCCCCTACGCTTGGGCAGGCGCTCGATGATGCGCCGGCTTCCGATTGAATGGCAACATTAAGCTCGTGAACATCGAGCGAGAGATCGTCGACAAATTCGCGCTCCCCCACTCGGATCTTAAGGGGTGCAAATGCAAAGGTGGTATGAGGTGCGGTTGGTTGCCAATCGCGAAGATTGCAGCTCGAATCGGAGATAAGTGCCCAGCTCATTGAGGGTCCTTTCTAATTGTTCCCCAACAATTATAGCCATCTTTTTGATTGATTGGATGGCTATCTAGTTTTGAATACTAGATAGCCATCCTAATCATAAGGCAAACGGTAGGCTCAAAAAGAATGGGCCTCGTGACTCAAGATCGCGAGGCCCACGTTCGTTCGCTGTAGCAATAAATTAGTAGCGTACGAAGATGTAGTTGTTGTTCATACCGGCTGCGACGGAGCTGATGATAACGCCCGTTTTGTAGTCGGAAGCATGGATCATCTGGCCATTACCGATATAGATGCCGGTATGGTAGGAGTTAACCACAACATCGCCGGGTTGCGGATCGGACACACGGGTCCAACCCATGAAAGTGCCGGTGGTGCCCAGACGGCAGTAGCGGCCCGTGAGGCAATAGCTTACAAAGCCGGAGCAGTCAAAGCTGTTCGGTCCAATGCCGCCCCAAGAGTAAGCGTATCCGAGCTTGCTGCAGGCGCGCGAAACAACGGTACCACCGTCAACGGACTGGCTCGGTGCGGAAGGCGTCGGAGCCGGAGCGGGCGTCGAGGGCTGCGGCGTAGGAGCAGGAGTGGGCGTCGAAGGCTGCGGCGCGGGAGCAGGAGTGGGCGCGGGAGTGTTCTCGGTCGTACCGGCGGTATCGTTGCTCACCGTGGCCTTTTCGGCGGTGCTGGCATTAATGCCAGCCTGCAGCGCAGCGTTGGCCTCGGCCTCGGCAGCAAGCTCGGCCTGCAGCTGAGAATCCAGAGAGTTCACGACACTCTGGGCCTCAGCTTGCTGGGCATTGAGCTCGTCGACCTTCTTCTGCGTCGCGGCGACGTTCTTCTCCTGCTCGGTTTGCTTATCGGTGAGCTGCTGCTTAAGGTCCTTGACCTCCTGAATGGTCTGGGCCTGCTTGTCGGACACCTTGCCGTAGTAGAAGAGACGGTTGAGCATGTCGCCCAGATCGTCGACGCCCGTCAGGACCTGAAGGAGACTCAGGCCGCCGGTCTTGTACTCACCGGCAACGTAGTTAGAGAGCTTTGCCTGACCTTCGGAAATCTCTTGCTGCTTTTGCGTGATCTCGCCTGCAGTCTGATCAAGCTCCTGCGTCTGTGCGGAGAGTTCTTCATGAATTTGCTGGGTTTGGGTGCCAATCTGCTCGAGCTTGGTACGGGCAGCGGCAAGGTCGGATGCGGTATCGGCGTAGGCCGGACCCACGAGGCCCAGGCCCAAAACACAAGCGAGGGTTGCAGTAGCAGCGCAGCGTGCCATGTTTCTGTGCGTGTTTGCTGTGCGCATGTAGCTTCCTTTCCGGTATCTAAGGGTAGCGGCTAGTCCACCGTTACCAGGCTAAAGAGTTCAACGTCCTCGTTAGAAGGCGTGAGCTTCTTGCGCGGGTTGAGAAACGCAAGCTCAAGGATACAACCGTAGCCCACAAGCTTTGCGCCCATATCTCGCACCAGTTTACCTGTTGCCTCGACGGTTCCGCCCGTCGCGACCAAGTCGTCCAGAATCAACACGGTATCTTTAGAGCTGATGGCATCGGCGTGGATCTCGATAGAATCAGTTCCATACTCGAGCTCGTAGCTCTCGCTTACCGTCTTGCGCGGTAGTTTACCCGGCTTACGTGCGGGAACAAAGCCGGCACCCAGGGCGACGGCCACGGGCACACCGACCATAAAGCCGCGGGCCTCGGGTCCTACGACCTTGGTAATGCCCATGTCGGCAAAATGCTCGGCAAGGGCATCCACCATGGCCTTCAGGGCCTCGGGATTGCCAAAGAGCGGCGTGATGTCCTTAAAGACGACTCCGGGCTCGGGATAGTCGGGGATATCGACGATTTGAGATTCGAAGTCGTACATGGGTGACCTTTCATGGATTGCCGGGTGAACGGCGGTTATTTGCCCGTGTTAGCAGACGAGCTATGCGAGGGGACGACGACCTTGGACGGCTGCACGAGCGACTCGTCGTGCGCGGTAACCGCGGGGACGCTTGCCCCATCGCTTTTAGCCTTGGTGGATTCGGAACGCGCGATCTCCTCATCGAGGGCATCGATGTCAGCGTCCTCGACCACGGCGTTGAGCGACTCAAAGACACGGTTCTTAAGTAGCGCGGTGTGCACACCCTCGGTGAGATCGTGCAGCTTCTTAAAAGCGCGCTCGAGCTTGGCGTCGCGCTCGTCATCAGAGGTATCCATGCCGAGCATGCTCACGAGAACCTGCTCAAACATCGAAGACTCGCGGTTTGCCGACGATACGTACTGACGCAGGTTACGCGGCTCAATGTGGAAGCGCGACAGCTCCGAGCAGTAACGGATAATCGGGAAATCTCGGCCATCGACGAGCTCACGGTTCTGCGGGCTCTTGATGATGCGGATAAGATCGTTCTCGGCAAGGGAGCGGATAAACGAAATCTCAACACCGAGCATATCTGGAATGGTCTCGATGGGATGCAGCTTTTGCTTGGTCTCCTTGGGCTCCGTCTTAAGCGGAACATCGGACAGAAGACCCACCTCGTAAGCCAAAGTGGACAGGTCCGTTGCGTTTTCCAAGCGCTGCTTAATGACGTTGAGCGGCATGTAGCGGGTCTTCTGCAGGTGCAGGATGACCTCGAGACGGTCAACGTCTTCCTTGGAGTACTGGCGATACCCCTTAGGCGTACGATGAGGGGTGATGAGCCCCTCATCTTCTAGAAATCTAATTTTTGAGTTCGATAGATCGGGGTATGCGCCTCGAAGTAGGTTGACGACTTGGCCGATACTCAGATAGTTGCGTTCGGCCATTACCTACTCACCGGTTTCGATGCGCTCCGGCGTGCTCTCGTGGTAGATGAGCGTGAACGTACCGATCTGAACGGAAGAGCCGTCGTGTAGCGGAGCACCGTTGACGATGGCGCCGTCGACCCAGGTGCCGTTGAGCGAGCCCAGATCCTCGATGCGGGCGCCCAGGCCCTCACGAATAATGCGTGCGTGGCTGCGCGAGACAGTCATGTCGTTGAGGAAGATGCCGTTCGCGGGATCGCGGCCGATGGTGGTCACATCGTCCTCGAGCTCAAAGGCAGCTCCGGTCTGCGGACCCTTGACGATGGACAGAACCGGAGCGGTGATGCGCACGTTGGCCATGAGGTCGGGAACGGTGACGTCGCTTGAAGGCACGCGGAATACGCAGGTAGCGTCAGCAGTCTTATCATTCTGAGGCATATTGTTAACCATGTTGTCCATGACAACCCCTAACTTATCGCGGACGTGCCGCAAATAATGAACCGTACGTAATCATACCCCAACGAATCAGTCTTCGATTTCAGGGTTCAGAAAGTCGATGTCCTCGTCCTCGGGATGCGCGAGAGCCTGTTTAATGGCCACTCCGCCCTTAATGGAATAGATGACAGCCGTGAGCATGGAGAAGATCACGCCGCCGTACACAAAGAAGATGCCGAGGGGCACCGAGCTTCCGTTGAGGCCCGGGAAGGCCGTAAGGGTTGAAGGTAAAAGTTGCAGGCCGTCAATAACGGGGAACCCGAGCAGCATGAGCGAGAAGCCGGTCATGAGCAGTGCAGTGGCAATCTTTCCGGGAAAGACGACATCGATGGGGCGACGGTGATAATGACGCACGATAAGCGTGCCGATGCCCAGATAGATGTCGCGGCCAATAATGAGCACGCAGACCCAGATTGGCAGCTCTCCGCGAACCACCAGCCCAAGTACGCCGGTGAACAGCAGCGCACGGTCGCAGATGGGATCCATGACCTTGCCGAGCCACGAGACCGTCTTGGTCATGCGGGCGATCTGACCGTCCATCCAGTCGGTGGAGGCGGCAACGGCGTAGATAACGATGGCGATGACGCGGTTGTTATCCGTCACAAACAGGTACAGAAATACCAGGGTGAGGATCAGGCGCGTAAAGGTGATGAAATTGGAGATCGTAAAGATCTTATTCGACGGGTAATCGGAAGTGCCGATAAGCTCCTTTTTGATCTTCTTTTTGATGCCCACAGGACTCCCCCGCTGGTTAACGACAAAACTTTCGATACTATACCCGTTCCGGCGATGTCTATCCAGCGCAAGCATAGAGAGTCCAGACATGAGGAAGGCGCTTTTGGGCGGCGGTGGATTTCACATTCGTGTACATCAGCCTCCAAACATGCCGAAAAATGTCGGTTTTGGAGGGTGATGTACACGTTTTGATTCGGTGATTACATCGATCGGGAAAGTTGTTGCCTTAAGCAAATTAATCATGATGTGCGGGTCGAGAAGGGTCGGCGCCAAAAGAACCCAACGGCCGTTATGGCTTCGTTAGAAACGCGCCCCACCATGGATGGTGAACCCGAAAGGTAAGGCGCGCGGGCACGGTGGCGCGGCCCGCGCGCCCGGAAGAGAAAGGATAAACCCATGGGTTATATGCTCGAGACGCGCGGGCTCACCAAGCGCTTCGGCCGCGGCGACCAGGCGCAGGACGCCGTGGCCGACGTGAGCCTTCATATCCGCGAGGGCGAGGTGTACGGGCTGCTCGGCCCCAACGGCGCCGGCAAGTCGACAACGCTCAAGATGATCTGCGGGATGCTGCGGCCGACTGCCGGTGAGATTCTCTTTGCCGGGCACGCCTGGCGTCGCGAGGACCTCTACGCAATCGGCAGCCTCATCGAGGAGGCGCCGCTCTACCCCAACCTCACCGCGCGCGAGAACCTGCGCGTGCGCACCACGCTGCTGGGCCTTCCCGAGAGTCGCATAGATGAGGTGCTCGCCGCCGTGGACCTCGCGGACACCGGGAAGAAGCGCGCCGGGCGCTTCTCGATGGGCATGCGGCAGCGCCTGGGGCTCGCACTGGCGCTGATAGCCCGGCCACGCCTGCTCGTGCTCGACGAGCCCA
>URTP01000087.1 GCA_900550835.1 uncultured Collinsella sp.
GGCGGCGGTTCCGGCAGGACCGGCGCATGAGGGCGGCCTGCCGCTCGTGGACGGCGCCGGCGAGGACCCGGGTGCCACGGTGGCCATGCCGGCTGTGCCTCAGGAGTAGGCCTACGCGTTTATCACCATCACGTACCTGCGCCTTTGCCGTACGCAGATGAGCGGAGCGGCAAGTGATGCGCTGCGGGTATAATGGACAGCATTCAAACGGTGGGCACCGACGTGCCCGCAGGAGAGGAATGATCATGGGTAAGACTTTCAGCTTTGTCTCCGGCGCACTTTTTGGTGCTGCTGCTGGCGCTATTATCGGTGTTGCTCTGGCCCCGCGCTCGGGCGCCGAGACCCGCGCCATGGCTGCCGATATCGCCAACGACGCCTGGGACAATATGCGCGACACCTACGAGCACAGCGCCGAGGAGGCCCGTGCCGCGGTGAATGACTTTGGCCCGATGGTCGACGCCAAGACTGACGACCTACGCGCCAAGGTCGACCTGGCCCGCGAGCGCATGGACCAGCTGCGCGAGCAGCTCAACGACGCCATTTCGGGCGGCAACGTGACGCCTGCCGCCGACGTCGTGGTCGAGAACGCCGTCGAGGCTGATGCCGAGGCTGCGGAGCCCTCGACCGAGGCATAATGCGCGCCGGGGATTTTGTCGGCGCCAAGATCTATCGCAAGCCTACCGAGGACAAGCGCACCAAAAAGGACGGCACGCCGCGCAGCCCTAAAAAGCTCGGAAAGATTCACTTTCCGGTCTTTACCCCGGGCGGTACGCGCGTGGTCGGCTTTATGGTCCGCCAGTCCGATATCGCGGGCATGATCGAGCGTCCCGACCGATTCGTAGCGCTCGACGCCATTGGTGTCTACGAGGGCGCCATTGCGGTCGATGACGTCAAGGACACGTACGATGCCGCCGCCGCCAAGCGCCTCGACATCAACCTGGACGATTGCATCATCTGGGTCGGTATGGACGTGCGCACGGAATCGGGCGACGTCGTGGGCTATTGCTCGGACGTCGAGTTCAAGCCGCGCTCGGGCATCGTGCAGGCATTCTATGTGACCGCCGGTGCTGCTTCGAGTGTTTTGGTTGGTGACACGCAGGTGCCGCCGACGATGCTACGCGGCTACGAGAACGGCGCGATGGTCGTCTCGGACGAGGTCAAGTCGCTTGGGTATTCGGGCGGTGCGGCCGCCAAGGCCGCCGAGGCCAGCGTCGTGGTGGGCGACAAGGTCAAAAAGGGCGCCAAGGTGCTCGACGACAAGGGATCGGTCGCCGTGGACAAAGGCAGTCGCGCACTGGGCAAGCAGCTCGGCAAGACGCGCGGCATGTTCAAGGCCTTTAAGGACGAATACCAAAAGGCGAGCGGAGGCTCGTCAAAAGCTACAAAATAGCGACGTACCAAATGATGGGAGGCAAGCCGGAGACCTGTTGCTCCGGCTTGCTGTGTTTATGGGGGAGGGCACATGCGCCAAAACGGATCCAACTTAAACGGGCGCTCGGGTGCGCGTCCGACGACGCGCCGCGACCTGGGGCAGCTGCCCAGCGGTCAGCGTCGACGTCGCCGTAAGCCCGGCGCGATGTACCTCAACCATAGCCGCGGGTTTAGCGACCGCAGCGCGCGCATCGGCAACGGGCGCTCGCCGCGCCGACCGTCCCGTCTGCCCTATGCGCTTATCGCCGTGGGTTGCGCGCTCGTGCTGTTTATCGCTGCCGTCGTGGGCTACGTCAACCGCAGCGTGGACGTGGAACTCAACGGGCAAAAGACCGCGGTGCGCGTGGGCTCTACGTTGCAGAATCTTATCGACGATCAAAGCCTGACCGAAACGTACGACGCCGGCGATCTGCTGGCCGTCGACGACAGCGTGCTCAAGCGCCATGGCGGCGAAAAGCTGTCGGTGAAGGTCGACGGCAAGCGCGTGAAGCAAGGCAAATGGGATAGTCGCGAACTTGAGGGCGGCGAGAAGGTGGCGGTCAAGGACGGCCGCAACGTGTACGAAAAGCACGAGGTCCAGGCCACGACTATCGAGCCAAAGCTTAAGGTCGAGGGCACGGGTGCCATTGAGTATGTCAAAACCTGGGGCGTTCAGGGCCGCTCCGAGGTATGGGTCGGCGAGCAGTCGGGCAAGACGCAGGACCGCGGCGAGGTCGTGCCCGCCACCGACTGCGTAGTCGAGTGCGCAAGCGTAGCGCCCAAGGGCAACGAAAAGTACGTGGCCCTGACATTTGACGAGGGTCCGAGCGGCGCGACCAAGCAGATCTTGCAGGTGCTCAAGGAAAAGGGCGTCACGGCGACGTTCTTCCTGTCGGGCGATGCCGCGGAAGCCTCGCCCGCTACTGCCAAAGCGATTGTCGATGCCGGGTGCGAGATCGGCTCCAACAGCTACAGCGATGATTCGCTCAAGGGCGAGGATCGCGAGACGGTGCGCAAGCAGATCGCGAAGGGCACCGAGGCGATTAAGTCGGCGACCGGCGTCGAGACGATGTTGCTGCGTGCCCCCTACGCCGCGTTTGATGAGCAAAACTGGATCGATTCGATGGACCTGGTGTCCGCCGTGGTTTCGTGGAATATCGATTCGGGCGACTGGCTGCTCAACGGCGCTGACGAGCAAGTATCGACCGTGCTCGATTCGGTGACGCCAGGCAATATCGTGCTGCTCACCGATAGCGATGAGTGCGCCGAGCAGACGCTCGAGGCACTGCCGCAGATTATCGATGGCCTTGTCGCCGACGGCTACAAGATCGTGACGCTCAGCGACCTGGTCAAGACGGACACGGCATTGAGCAAAAAGCTCACCTCGCTCACCAAGGTTTCCATGCCCAAAAACGCCGTGTTCCCCCAACTCCCCGAGGACGACGACACCACGGACTAATCATGTAAGAACGTCCCCAATGACTATGTCACGGATACGTCAGTGTTTGGTATGCCTGCAATGTGCAGCGCATAAATTCGGTGCCGCAGCGCGATGCTGATGCTATAGTTACTGCGGTTAATGAGGGTCAAGAGAAAGGTTACAGGTGAAATCCAAACCTCGACCATACAGTCGATGACCCCATGCAGGTGCTTTCTGCGCGTGCACGGGGTGTGAGCGTCGAGCGGCGTGCCGCCCGCGCATGCGTATACATGTCTAAAAGTCCACGGATTGCGTGCCGGCATGGCCACGCGGTCCGCAGGAATAATGATGGGGAGCACCATTGAATTATCTGAGTGAGATGCTCAAATTGCCGGTCTTGGACGTCGACGGCGAAAAGCTCGGCGTGGTCAACGATTTTGGCATTGCTACCGGCGAAGTTTTTCCGCACGTGACGTCGCTCGCGTTCCGCGGCCCCGGCAAGACGCCGTTTATGATCAGCTGGCGCAAATGGGTCGACCGTATCGACGAGACGGGCGTGTATCTCAACACGTCTGCCACCAATATTCGCTTCTCGTACCTGCAGCCGACCGAGCTCCTGCTGGCGCGCGACGTGCTCAATAAGCAGATCGTCGACACGCAGGGCATGAAGGTCGTGCGCGTCAACGACATCAAGTTTTCCATGTCGGGCGAAAACCAGCTGCGCCTGTTGGGTGCCGAGGTCGGTGCCCGCGGTCTGCTGCGCGCGATCAGCCCCGCACTCGAGCACGTCGTCGAGGGCTTTATGAAGCACCTGGGCAAGCCGCTCAGCGAGGACATCATCGCTTGGTCCTACATGGACCTGCTCGACCGCTCGACTAAAAACATCCAACTCTCGGTGTCGCACAAGACGCTCGGCGAGCTGCACCCTGCCGACATCGCCGACATTATCGAGCAGCTCGACCCGCGCCTACGTGCGCAGGTGTTTGCGCAGCTCGATACCGCCCAGGCAGCCGAAGCTATCTCGGAGTTCGATGACGACGAGCTTATGACCGAGATGCTCGAGGGCCTGTCCGACACGGACGCATCGTCGATGCTGGCCATGATGGACCCGGACGACGCTGCCGACCTGATCGACGAGCTTGATTACGAGAAGGCCGAGAAGCTCCTGCGCCTGATGGGCGTCAAGGAGGAGAAGGCGATTCGTAACCTGCTGGGGTATGAGGACAACACCGCCGGCCGCATCATGACCTCGGAGTTTGTCTCCCTGCCCGCCACGGCAACGGTCGGTGACGCCATCGAGGCGATTCGCGAGCTCGACGAGGACTTCGAGAGCGTCTACTACGTCTATACCGAGGATCCGAGCGGCATGCTGACCGGTGTGCTTTCGCTGCGCACGCTGATCGTAGCCGACCGCGACGCCACGCTGGGTCAGCTGGCCTATCGCGACCTGGTCTACGTGTCGCCCGACGAGGACCAGGAAGACGTGACGGACGAGATGACCAAGTACGACCTGGTCGCTATCCCCGTCTGCGACGAGAACCGTCATATCCTGGGTATCGTAACCTTCGACGACGCCATGGACGTTATCGCCGAGGAGCATCAGGAGGACCTGCAGATCGCCGGTGTCGGCTCGGGCGACAGCGCGTCGGACGACTCGACGAACGTGCTCAGCTGGTTCGTGCATCGCCAGTACTGGGTTGTTGTATGGGGCATCGCGTCGTGCATCATGGCGACCGTGCTGGGAACGGCGCTCGGCTCCGCGCATCTGGTGGTGTTCCCCATGTGCGCCATGCCGCTCGTGCTGCTGGCGGCCTCGCGCATGGTGTCGTTCGTCAAGAACTACTTCCTGGAGTATGACGGTCACGACGACGAGCCCAAGCCGTATCTGGGGTTCTTCTTCCAGAGCACGGGCATGGGCCTGATTCTGTCGCTCGTGACCTACCTGTGCGCCCAGCTGGTGCGCACCGCTGCGTTCCTCGATGCGCCCATGTTTGAGGAGCAGCTCTTTACCGGGTGCTTTAATATCGCTGCCATTATTTGCCTGGTTGGCAACATGAGCGCCGTGATTTACCTGATGGTGCTGTTCTGGCGTGACGAGCATGACCTCAACACGTCGGGCACCGCCATGAACGTCATTGCCGTCATGATTTCGTGTGTGGCGTATTGCATCGCCGCGGTGCTGCTCGCCATATCAGTCATGGGTTAGGTGGTCGCGTGCAAAATACCAAGCAAAAGTCGGGCACCAAGCAAAAGTTGACCATCGCGGCCATCTTTGGCGCTATGGGTCCCGGTCTGCTGGCGGCGCTTTCGGGCAATGACGCCGGCGGCATTGCAACGTATTCCAGCGCGGGCGCCAGCTATGGCTACAAGATGCTGTGGATGCTTCCTGTCATGACTGTGCTGCTCATCGTGACGCAGGAGACCGCGGCGCGCTGCGGCTGCGTCACGGGCAAGGGCCTGGCATCGCTCATTCGCGAGCGCTTTGGCGTGCGCAAGAGTGTACTTGCTATGGCGGCGCTGTTGATCGCCAACACGGCTGTGACCATTTCGGAGTTTGCGGGTATTGCGAGCGGCCTTGCCCTCTTTGGCGTGCCGGCGAGCATCTCGGTGCCGTTGGTGGCGCTGCTGGTGTGGATGCTTACCATGTCGGGGAGTTTCCAGCGCATCGAGAAGATTCTGCTGCTGGTGAGCTGCGTGTTCGTGACCTACATCGTCGCCGCGTTTATGGCTGGCCCCAACTGGGGTGAGGTCGCGGTCGACCTGGTCGTGCCTAACATTCAAAATGACCCCAGCTACGTGTCGCTCGTGGTCGCAACGATCGGTACCACCATCGCGCCGTGGATGATTTTCTTGGCGCAGAACAACGTGGTCGATAAGAACGCGGGCGAGGACGACATCGTGCTGCAGCGCATTGATACCGTGAGCGGCTCGATCGCTGCTGATATCATTGCGGGCTTTATTATCATCACGACCGGTACGGTGCTGTTCCCGGCGGGTATTCAGATTAGCGATGCTGCCGATGCCGCCCGCGCGCTGGAGCCCATCGCGGGTCAGTGGTCCACGGTGCTGTTTGCCTCGGGCCTGGTCGCAGCGAGCTTTTTGGCTGCCTGCGTGCTGCCGGGCGTTACGTCGAGTGCCATCTGCGAGGCATTTGGTTGGGAGCGCGGCGCCGATCGCAGCTGGGATGAGGCCCCGGTTTACCGCGGCATCATTACGGCCATCATCGGTATTTCTGCCGTGTTGGTGCTCATGCCCGGTGTCGATCTGTTCCAGATTATGATGACCTCGCAGGTCATCAATGGCGTGCTACTGCCCGTGGTTCTGGTGTTCCAGGTGGTTATCGCCGCCGACCGTCACATTATGGGCACTAACCGCAACGGTCGCGTGTGGAACGTGCTCACTTGGGCGACTATCGGTGTGATTACGGTGCTCACGGTCGTTATGTTTGTTCTGCAGGCGATGGGTTACAGCGCTTAGCGCCTCCTTTGGACTCCAAACAGGCCGCTGCCATGGGTTGCGGCCTGTATTTTGCCTGTTATAGGGGGTTAGTAATATGCGTGTGGACAAAAAATGCCAAATATGAGTACTGTTGCCTGGATGATAGTATTTACGACCAAGAAAATAATGAACATATCTAAAAATCTGTTCATTAAAAGCGAAGCTCCAAGTCTTAAGCCGGCCATTCTGGTCAACTGGAAGGGTCGCGCGCTACCGCTTGGGCGCCATTTTGGGTGGTTTTGCCTGCTACTAAAATGGTAACAGTACTCATATTTGCCCCTTTTTGTCCACGACCTCTTGGAGCCGGCTCGAAAAGAGTGATTTTGGGTTGTTTGCTGCAGGTGTGGGGCTTGGAAACAACGCTCGGGGTGGCGAGGCGTCCAGAATTCGGTCGCAAGGAGGGCGTTCCTCGGCTGTGTCAGGAGTGTCCCTAGGTGCCAGCACATAAGGAACGTCCCTAACTGCCGGAGGGGGTGTCTGCCGTGGCTGACACCCCCTCCGGATGTGGGAAGTTTGCGCTGCAGGTTACTTGTCGGTGCCCAGCTTGTGCGGCTTGAGAGCGAGCGCATTGACGAGCGCGTCGGTGGCAGACTTGACGGCCGCCGGCTGCGGATCGTTGACGTGATCCTCGGGATGCACGGGCAGGTCCTTCTTGACTGCATCGTGGATCAAGTTGAGGTACTCGGTCACGCCAGTGGTCGACAGGTGCGTGCCATCGCCATCGAACAGGTCGTTGCGATTGGCACTGTATCCGTACCAGTCGATAACGCGCACGTTCTTGTAGCGCGTGGCGGCGTTGGCGATGGCCTGGTTGGTAGAGCCAACCCACGGCTGCGGGCTGCGCGTGTTCACAAACACCACAATACGCTTATCTCCTGCATCGGCCATGATGGCGTCGATCTGGTCGTCGGTTACCAAGCCATTGGTTCCCAGCGCAAAGACCACGATCTTGCCGGCAAGGTTCTGCTGGATATAGCCCTCAAATGTCGCGCGGCCCGCATCAAACTGGCGTCCCTTTTCGGCATCGATATGGCTGTGCGGGAACACGCCCTCAAAGGAATCAACGGCGCGCAGCGACACGGAGTCGCCGATCATCAACAGGTCGTAGGAGCCATCGGGGAAGCCGTCGTTGTCCTTGTCGGTGTCGTCGGCCGCCTGCTGGTCGGTGGGCGCGGTGTTTTTGGCTTCCTTGTTCAGAACTTCGGCGCCCTCGCCGCTCAGCGCAGACGTCTCGGGCACAAAAATCAGGCCGCCCAGTGCAACGACCAACACGACAGCGCAGGCTGCGCAGACAGGGACGTGCGCGCGTGCCCAGTTGGCGGGCGTGGTGGTGCCATCGCGGAATTCGGCGACGGTACGGCCGAAGGCGCCCTTCCTAAACGGCGTTTCGATAAAGCGATAGGAGCACTCGGCTACGGCGACCACCACAAGTACCTGCAAGATGTACTGCCACCAGGGCGTGTCGTTGATGTTGGCGACCGGGTTCATGAGCAACAGCAGCGGATAGTGCCACAGGTAGATGCTGTACGAGCGCTTGCCAACCCACACGAGCGGCTCGGCGGACAGCGCGCGGGCAACCATTCCCTGGGGCTGCACGCAGGCCGCAATAACCATGAGCGTGAGGATCGAGCACAGCAGTGTGCCGCCGCGATACTGGAACGCGGTGTAGCCGTTGGTGAGCGCGACCATGGCGGCAAGGCCAACCAGACCCACGACGCCCAACACATCGATGGATGCGGGCGAGGACCAAAAACGCACGAGGGCGCTCGGCTGTGCCGGGGCGGTCTCGGCTGCTTCGTCGGCCTTCTCGCCAGGCTTGCTCTCGGCGTTCTTGCCGTGCTTGGCGGCGCCAGCCAGGCGATTGAGCCCCAAACGACGAGCGAGACGCACCGGAGCTAGGTCGCGATCGGGGATAAAGGCCATCCAGGCGCCCAGCAGCAGCGAGAAGACGCGGGTGTCGGTGCCGTAGTACACGCGGCTGGGGTCGGCGGCAGGGTTATAGAGCACCATCATGGCGATGGCGGAGACAGCAGCCAGGCCCAGAACCACGCGGCGCGTGTTGGGCTTGCTCATGTGCATGGATACCATAGCGAGCAGCAGCGGGGGCCAAACCAGGTAGAACTGTTCCTCGATGGCGAGCGACCAAAAGTGCGTAAGCGGCGAGGGGTCGCCCAGGGCGTTGAAGTACGAGACGTCCTGCATAATCTGCCACCAGTTGTTAAAGAACAGCAGCGATGGCAGGATGTCGGGGCGCATCTTGGTGAGCATCACGTGGTTGAAGACGGTGCACAGCGCGCAGGTCACCACCACGACGGTTACCACGGCGGGGACCAGGCGACGGATACGGCGGATCCAGAAGCTCTTGAGGTCGATGCGGCCGGTCTTAGCGACTTCGTTGAGTAGCAGGCGTGTGATCAGATAGCCCGAAAGCACAAAGAAGATCGTGACGCCGAGCAGGCCGCCCTGCGCCCACGTGAGGTTGAGGTGGTAGAGCACCACCGCGACGACGGCAAGCGTGCGCAGACCGTCGAGCGCAGGGATATAGCGGGACTTAGGACGAGCGGGCGTCTGCTCCGCGGCGGGAGTGTTGGCGCGGCCCTCGTTGTTGGCGGAAGCGCGATGGGGGCTCGCGGTGCGTCGCGGCTCGTTGG